>CAYSCE010000027.1:0-16656 GCA_964429475.1 uncultured Bacteroidaceae bacterium
CGGGTTTGTACGTGAATTCTGATTCAGCACGGCGTTCAATAATGGACGCAGCCAGCAACCCAAGTAGAAATACAATTCCGATGGTTCCCAGAAAAAGAACCCAGCCCAACCAGGGCTTTTTCGACACCATTTCGCTGATGGATTTCATAATGTTATTTGTTTTTGTTCATAGCGTTATTTAACCAGGCTGGAACAGCGGATCCAGGCTTGGGGACTCGTGCATGTGGCACACTGCTCAGACTGTTTACCCGTCCATGCGGAACTTCGCGGTGACATTCCCAGCAATGCCGTTCGGCCCTGAAATCGTCGTACTGTGTAGTATACATTTTTGTGTTACCGCTGTTCAGCATATCACCGTGACAGCGGATACAGTTTTGTTGAACCACTTCCTGTCCGGCTTCCTTGATAAAAATCACCTGTGGTTCAGCGCGGAGTGTGAAAATCGTTGCATGTCGCATTCCATCTTTTGCCTTAAAATAGTAGTGGTTGAAAAAGTTGTCGTGTGGTACATGGCAATCGTTGCATACAGCCCGCTCGCGGTGTGAACTGTGAAACCAGGTACTGTACTGAGGTGCCATAATGTGACAATTCATACAGGTGGATGGGTCGTCACTTAAATAAGTATGGGCTTTCGATATATAAAAAAGAAATGCAAACAAACCCATCAGAATTCCAGATACAAACAGTAATGGAATCTTCCATGAGGGCGGAGGCAGCAACTTCTTGAAGAATTTAATCATGAAAACAGGTAATTGAATATCGAATAACCAGTAGGCAAATATACAATACTCAGGTTAATTTGCAATTTTTCCGGGTTTTTTTAGATTTATTCTTAATTACCGAGCCGGAGTGATTCATATCATAGTGGGGCAAAATCAGCACATAATGAAAAAATCGCGATATTTGCATTTCAATTTACTGTTATGAAGCACATTCTTTTTTCACTGACCTTTGCTTTGGTTCTGTTTTCGGGTTTTTCGCAGGAAAAATCGTACAACATAACCTGTATTGCCTTTTACAATCTGGAGAATCTGTTCGATACCATCAACGATCCGGATAAAAATGACGAGGAATTTTTACCAACTGGCAAAAACTTGTGGACTGGCGATAAATACAAGGAAAAATTGTCACATATGGCCGATGTAATCACTCAGATTGGTGATGAGTATATCAAAGGCGGACCGGTATGCATTGGTGTATCCGAAGTTGAAAATATCGGAGCTTTAACCGATCTGGCCAACCAGCCAAAAATGAAAGCTTCGGGTTATGTGCCTGTTCTTCTTGAAGGGCCAGACCGTCGTGGAGTTGATGTTGGATTTCTGTACCGTAAGGATCTTTTTACTTTAATCAGTTATACCTCACATCGTCTGGTGGTGGCCGATCAGCCTGATTTCAAAACCCGCGATCAACTGCTGGTAAAAGGAATTATTCTGAGCGACACCGTTCATTTTATTGTCAATCACTGGCCTTCGCGCAGTGGTGGCGAAAAACGCAGTGCTCCTATGCGCGCAGCTGCTGCACAACTGGCCCGCACAACCGTTGATTCCATAATGAATGTTAATCCAAATGCCAAGATTTTTATCATGGGCGACCTGAACGATAATCCCACCAATGCCAGTGTACTGAAAGTGCTTAAAGGTGCAGGTGATCAGAAAACCGCAATGGAGCTTACCGGCTTGTTTAATCCAATGTACAATATGTTTAAGAAACAAGGCATCGGATCGAATGCATATCGTGACGGCTGGAGTTTGTTTGATCAGATTATCATTTCAAAAGGTCTGCTGGGTGACGATAAATCAACTTTGAAAATGTACAAAACACTCATTTTTAACCGCAACTTTCTGAAGCAGACCGAAGGCTCGTTCGCCGGATATCCTTTCCGCACTTTTGTTGGTGGTAATTATATGGGCGGCTATTCCGATCACTTTCCGGCGTATATGTTTCTGATTAAAGAAAAGTAAATGAACACTGAACTCTGAACAAGGAATGACGAAGGATGAAGTGAATACCGAACATCAAATCATTAATCTGTCTGCCAGATTAACTGCAACAGGCAGTCAGGCAGACAAGGAATACCGAATTCAGAAGCGAAATCTGAATCAAGAAAATGCTTGTTTGAGTGTTCAGGAAAGGTCACTGATCGCTGCTCACCGCTCACTGCTGGCGCTTCCGACTTATTCTTAAAAGCAACTTTAAAACTTTCAACTTTACAAACTTTCAAACCTTTCGCTACCATGACAGCTCTCGAAACCCTTCTCCAACACCGCAGCATACGCAAATACAAACAGGATCCGGTTCCGGAAGATATTTTGAATTCGATTCTTGAAGCCGGCTCACGCGCCGCTACCACCGGCAATATGCAGGTGTACAGCATGGTGGTGACCCGCGACCAGGAAATTAAAAATCAATTATTGCCCTGCCATTTCGGACAGAAAATGATTGCCGAAGCACCAGTGGTGCTGACATTCTGTGCCGATTTCAACCGCTTCAATCAATGGTGCAATCAGCGCAATGCTGAGCCGGGCTACGATAATTTCCTTTCATTTATGACTGCTGCCATCGATGCATTGCTGGTGGCGCAGAATTGTGTGGTGGCGGCTGAACATTTTGGTCTGGGTACCGTGTATCTGGGTACAACCACCTACATGGCCGATAAAATCATCGATGTACTGAAACTTCCGAAAGGGGTTATTCCCATTACTACCGTGACCATCGGTTATCCGGCCGAAACACCGGGCCTCACAGACCGGCTCCCCATGCGGGCTGTAGTGCATTACGAAACCTACAACGAATTTGATGAAAGTACCATCGATGCGCTGTATGCGGAAAAGGAAAATTCGGATGAATATAAAAAATTCGTGACCGACAGTCAGGTTGACAATCTGGCACAGGTGTTTACGCAGAAGCGATATTCGAAAAAAGACAATGTTGCTTTCTCAAAATCACTGCTGGCTGTTTTGCAGAAGCAGGGTTTTATGAATAATGACTGATTATGGTTTCAACTCCTTCAACGGCATTATTGATTTCGGGCGGCGTCGATAGTTCGGTGGCCGCACAGGTGCTGATGGAGCAGGGAATACGCCCCGATCTCTATTACATTGCCATTGGTCCCGATCAGGATTTCAATGGTTACGACTGTAAAATGGAAGAAGATATTGATTTGTGCAAACTCGTGGCGCGCAGATTCGGTCTTGCTTTCGACATTGTTCCGCTACATAAAGAGTATTGGGACATGGTAGTGCAGTATCACATCGAAACTTTGAAAGCCGGTCGCACACCCAATCCCGACCTGTTGTGCAATCAGCTGATTAAATTCGGTGCGTTCGAAGACAAAGTTGGTTATCAATACGAACGTCTTGCAACCGGCCACTACGCCTGGATTCAGGATACCGATGCCGGAAGATTTTTACACACGGCAAAAGACAAACACAAGGATCAGACTTATTTTCTGGCGCAGCTGAGTGCAAAACAGATTTCGCGGCTGATGTTTCCGATCGGACAACTTACCAAACCCGAAGTGCGCAAAATCGCATCAGAACTCGATTTTCCGAATGCCACACGAAAGGACAGTCAGGGAATCTGTTTCATTGGACGCAGCCACTACAAGGATTTTGTTGAACATCTTTTAGGAAAAAAGAAAGGCGATTTTATTGAATTCTCGACCGGCAAAAAACTCGGAGAGCACGACGGACACTGGTATTTCACGGTAGGTCAGCGCAAAGGTCTCGGTCTGGCGGGCGGCCCCTGGTTTGTGGTAAAAAAAGATGCCGAAACAAACAATGTTTATATCGCCTGCGGCTACGAGCCCGACGAAGTCTATGGCCGCGACATTTATATCAACCAGCCGCATTTTCTTTTTCCATTTGAAATAAAAGAAAACGAAGAAGCCGAAGTAACAGTGAAAATCCGCCACACGCCTGTGTTTTCGAAAGCAATCATCCGTAAAACAACACAAGGTTTTCACATCATCACCGAAGAATTACAACATGGAATTGCACCCGGCCAGTTCGCCGTGGTTTACGACCAAAACAGGGAATTTGTGCTGCTTTCGGGTGAGATGGAGGTGGAGTGAATTGCCTAAATTACTTTTTTATTCAGGATTTATTTGTTCAATCAATGATTTAAGCATTGGAATGTCTTCCTGAATGGTTTTCCAGACAACCTCAACATCAACTCCGAAATAATCGTGAATCAGTTTGTCCCGCATACCAGCCATTTCTTTCCAGGGCACATCCTTATATCTGGCTTTGAAGTCAGGCGAAATCTTTTTTGTTGCTTCCCCTATTATTTCAATGTTCCGGATTACTGCGTCCTGTATTAGATCTGCCGTGTTAAAATCCGATTGATTAAGGTCCTTTGTGTATTCCTGAATTTTGCAAATGCATTGCTGAATGTGATCTATATATGCAAGGTTGTCTTTCATGCCTTATAAATTATCTGCAGATCATTAAATATTTCCTTATAAATTCGTTTGTTTTTTATGGCTCCATCTGTCACCAGATCTACTTTTATTTGCAGCTTTTCAGAGAGTTCGTTTTCAATACGGATAAGTGTGAGCAAAGAAAGGGCTTCCGAAAAAGAGACAAGAATATCCATGTCACTTTCGCTGGTCTGTTCTGACCTTGCATAGGATCCGAACAAACCAATGAATTGTGGATTGTACTTTTTCAGATGATCCAGAATAATCTTATTTACTTCATCCTGTGACATATTACAAAGATAACACTTTTTGTTGTTTTTCAATTACTATTGAATAAAATCACGTCTCTGCGCCCGGCCAGTTTGCTGTGGTATACGACCGAAACAAGGAATTCGTGCTGCTTTCGGGCGAGATGGAGGTGGGGTGAATATCGACTATTTAATTTTTAAATCATCGGGATTTTGACGGCAGTCCCATATCGTATGTACAATGATCTTTTCTTTGTCCGGTTCGTAGAAAAGCATGAAATCGTCTACGATTAAGCCCCGCACCGATTCAATTTCCGTCTTAATGCCAATATCAGGATATTTGGGAAGAACAGATAATTCTTTTTTGAATCTTTGGTATAGTTTGATGGAGTATGTTTTACTTTGATTTCTTTGTTCGTAAAACTCCAATATTTCAAAGAGTTTTTTCTTTGCTCTGTCTGACCAGATTATCTTGCGTTTGCCCATTTTGCAACTTCTTTGTCAAGACTATCATTATCAATAAAAAGCCCTTGTTCAATGTTTTTTTTCGACTCCATGATTTCTTTTTTTTGCTCAGGTGTGAGTAAAAAAATTTCCGTGTTTGTTTTTGATTCAAGAATTGTTTTAACGGCTTTGAGAAATGAAACATCATTTATCTCAACAATTCTTTGAATCAGGAGTTTCTTCAATTCAACGGTTGTCATGGCTATTCTTTTGTTTTACAAAGATACAAAATATTGCGGCTGAATTTTAGCAAATCAGTTGGTACGATTAAAACAAAGTAGACGTGCTGCTTTCGGGCGGGGTGGAGTACGCGTTGATTCTGAAGTGATCCCGGATTTATTTTCGCATAATTTTCTCCATGGCCTTCCCTTTGGCCAGTTCATCAATGAGTTTATCGAGATAGCGGATTTGCTGCATAAGCGGATCAGCAATGTTTTCCACACGGATACCGCATACAATGCCGGTGATTTTTACTGCATCGGGATTTATGGCAGGTGCTTGTTCAAAGAAGGTTCTGAAATTAACATTCAGCTCGATTTGCTTCTGCAGCGTTTGCTCATCATAGCCGGTCAGCCAGCAAATGATGGCATCGACTTCATCTTTGCTGCGATTTTTTCTGGCTGCTTTTTGCACATACAACGGATAAACACTGGCAAAAGGCATAGAAAATATTTTTGTGTTGTCCATATAAACAAAGTTCGGATTACTGATCTGTTTAAAAATACTGTTTTGTTTCAAAAGCGCACGGGGCCTTTGGCGCACGAATTATCTTCTATTTACTTTCATGCGTATTGTTGTCAGGGTGTGGTGTTTTGTTTTTTAATTTCAACGAAAGAAAAATGCTGGCAGCAATTGTGCATGCAATAAAAAGCAAGGACCATTCGATTGGAATTTTATAGACATCAATCAACATCATTTTGGCACCGACAAAAACAAGCACTATTGCCAGACCGTAGCTCAGCAGCCAGAAACGATGCACAATGCCGGCCAGTGCAAAATACAGTGAGCGCAGACCAAGGATGGCAAAAACATTCGAAGTATATACAATGAAATGATCCTGCGTAATAGCCAGAATAGCCGGAATGCTGTCGACAGCAAAAATCAGGTCGGTGGTTTCAATCAGAATCAGCACAAGAAACAATGGTGTTGCAAAGCGCTTTCCATCGGTCCGCACAAAAAATTTGTCTTCGTGCAGCGTAGGTGTAATCTGAACAAATCGCTTAAAAAAACGAATCACAGGGTTTTTCGCCGGGTTGATTTTTGTGCTGCTGTGATTGAACATTTTGTATCCGGTGAAAATGAGAAATGCACCGAAAATATAAATGGTGAAATGGAATTTTTCGAGTAGCGCAACCCCGGCAAAAATAAATATCACCCGCATGATCAATGCTCCGATAATGCCCCAGAAAAGTACTTTGTGCTGATATTTGGCCGGTATCTGAAAGTACGAAAACACCATGATAAAAACAAAGATATTATCAACGCTCAGTGCTTTTTCTATCAGATAACCGGTGAAAAATTCAAGCGCTGGCTGCGATCCTTTCCAGTAATAAATGATGGCATTGAATATCATGGCCAGAAAGACCCAGATGAAGGTCCAGACAAGTGCTTCCTTTACACTCACTTCGTGACTTTTCCGGTTGAATACACCTAAATCAAGCGCCAGCATCAATACGACAAATGCGTTGAAAATAATCCAGAATATCAGAGGTGTCGTCATGAGCGTTTCAACAGTTTTGGAATGGAAAATACTACAACAGACCGTTTAGTTACAATTGGTCGTTTGTCATTAATTTTAACAAGCAAAGCCTTTCAAAAATACGAAATATTTTCCGCATTCATTTTCGGGAATAAAAAAAGCCACCCTGCAGGATGGCTTTTCAATAAATGTGAGAAATGTTTTATTCAATAACAAATGTCTTCACCATGACATCTTCGCCAACGATGCGAATGAAGTAGCTTCCCTGATTCAGATTGCTGGTATTGATGATTTCTGTATTGTTTTCAATGGTACCAGATAAAACAACCTGACCCTGGATGTTTACGATTTCGTATTGAGCATTTTCAATTCCTGCAATAGTAATCTGATCATTGGCCGGGTTAGGATAAACGCTCCATGATGCTGCGTTGGCTTCTTCGATTCCGATCACGGTTGAGAGGTCAACTTTAGAGGCCTGTATCACATCGCCGGTTGCACCAAGCTGTACCCATGCAACAAATTCGCAGTTATCGGCTACATAACCGGCAGTTGAGAATGTGGTTGTGTAAGTTTGTGTTGTAGTGGAAGAGAAATCGAGAGCTGTTCCTGAGGCATTTGGAAACATATCGCGGCAAACCCAATGCAATTCAGTCTGGTTCTGCCAGTTGTAGGCTATGTTTGATTCAGTGAGTGCTGTTCTCAGTTTAAGATTGCCGGGATAATAACCATTGGTTTCTTCAACAACAACAGTTGCTTCGTATGTGTCGGTTCCGGTTTTTACGATCGAGAGATCAATGTCATGTATGGAATGGCGGGCAATGCGGGTATTATACCATGGAAGGTAGGTGCTATAAAGACTTAAGGTTCCTGAGCCGCCACTGAGAAAAATGGTTCCATCCGCAATGGCAGTTGGATTGCCCGTTGCCATGCCGGCAGTTGCATAGGTTTCACTTCGATCCTGTGAAGCGGTGTTTGCAAAGGGGTCTGCTCCCTGCCAATCGTTGTGATACTCAACAATGGCAACACTTTTTCCGTTGCTGGTGAGATCTTCCATGCCCATGGCTGCACCCGGGCAGTAAGGACAGAGAACAGCGGTTGTTACTTCAAACAACACACAATTGCGGCCAATACCACCAGCAATAGTCACTGTGGTGTCGTTCGAAGAATGCGAATAGCCCAATCCTGCATAATGAGCTTTTGCTGTAAAGGTGTAGGTTGTAGGATACAGGTTGTTGTCTGTATGGTTAAGCGTTGTAAGACCATCAGCAATAATATTGTTGTTTCTCATAACTGTGTATGAGGTAGGTGATCCTGATGGGGCAGTCCATGATAAATCTACGTTATAACCTGATGTTGCTGCGGTAAGATTCATCGGAGCGTCGGGAACAGGAACCTGTTCGAAAACAAAATTATCAATATAGTAACCTGGCTGAAGATCTTCTCCTAATCCATAGAAGTTTACAGCGTCCAGTTTGTGAGTTGTGCCATCACCAAATGATCCTGAGCTGAAAACCCAGCTGACAAGTTCGGTGCCGTTGAAATACATGGTAGCAAAGTCATCATCAACATCGATGACAAATACAATGTTGTTCCAGGTATTGGATGTATAAGCAACAGAGTCAACCGAAGCCCCGCCAGCATCAACAATGCAGTAGCCGTTTGATCTGAAATAGGCCTGCATGGCCCAGATACTGTTAGAGCCTGCAAAATCATTCAAAATGTTGAAATAGCCCATTTTACCGCTTTCTACAAAATAGCTGAAACTGATTTTGTAGCGGCCGGTTGTTTTATCACTCAGATGACACACAAAGTCGTTGCTGGTTGTGGAAACATACACCGCATTTGGGGCGCTGGAGGACTGTGTCGTCGAAACACTGGGATCTTCGGTATTTCCTGTTGTACCACTCCAGGTTGTCCATGGAGCGCCGAGTTGCTGAGCTGCATAAGTACCGGCTGTAAGGGCGTCAAAGTTTTGGCTGATAATAACCTATGCATGTAAGGTAATCGCGCAAAACACTAATAAGAAAAAGAGGGAAATTTGTTTCATGGTGTTTGGGTTTATTGGATAAAATTACAGATTATTTTTGAATACCAAAAAAAGCCATCCGGTTTAGGGATGGCTTTTTACAGAAGCAAAATTCTTTATTCAACAATGAATGATTTCACTACAACATCATTTCCGATGCAGCGAACAAAATATTGTCCCTGGTTGAGATTGCTGATATCAATACTTTCCGTATTGTTGCTCAGCATTCCGGAAACTAATGTCTGACCAGCAGCATTGAAAATTTCGAAACGGCTGTTGGCCTGTCCTTCGATGGTAATAGCGTCGGTAGCCGGATTCGGATATACCGAAACACTGTTGTTGTTTTCAGCAATACTGGTTGTGTTCATGGCAAATACGAAATTATCGATATAATAGCCGGGTTGGAGGTCTTCGGCTGCACCGTAGAAATCCATGGCTGCCAGTTTCAGCGTGGTACCGGTGCCCAGGGTTCCCTTGCTGAATTTCCAGCTGTTGACCAACGTATCATTGACAAACATAAAGGCAGTGTCGTTGTTCAGGTCAATGGTGTAGGCAATATCGTACCAGGTGTCGAATGAAAAAGGAATTGAATCGGACACATTGTTGGCTGTCCACGAAAGATATCCCGTAGAACGCACATACACATCGGTTGCCCACAGATACGTTCCGCCGGTAAAGCTGTTCATAATGTTGAAATATCCCATCTTGCCGTTTTCAACAAAAAGGTCAAAGCTAATATCATACACATTGGCCGTAACATCGCCCAGTAGAACAACAAAGTCGGTCGATGTTGTTCCAATGTAAGCGGAATTGGATGGGCTTGACGATTGCGTGCTCGAAACAATGGCATCTTCGGCGCCACCAGGTGCCAGACTCCAGGTTGTCCAGGGTGCACCGGCCTGTTGTGCTGCAGGGCTGCCGGCAGTGTAAGAATCAAAGTTTTCATTAATAATCTGGGCGTTCAACAGAACGACGCCAAACAACAATGCAAAAATACTTAGTACAGTTTTCTTCATGGTGTTTTATTTTTAAGATCTGTAAAGATACAACACCTGATATAAGAAGTCGAAAAAAGACGATTAAATTAATTAACAACTCAATGTTGAATAATCAGACGCGCTTCAACTGATACCTTTTCCCGGGCAAAACGGCAATAATTCCCTGAAACTCCAGATCGAGCAAAACTATGGCGGCAGTGTTGATACTCAGATTCAGTTCGGAGCAGATGGTATCGATATTCTGTTCGCCTTTTTCGAATAAAAAGTCATATACTTTCTGTGCATTCGGATCGAGTAATACTTCCATGCGAACCTGCCGGTATTCCTTGGTTTCGGCCTGAGTCCAGTTCATGAAATATTTCAGATGCTCGGCCGATTCAATCAAAGCGGCGCGCTGCGTGCGTATAAGCCAGTTGCAACCACGCGAGCGCATATCATCGACCCGGCCGGGAAAAGTAAATACCTCGCGCGAATAGGACCCGGCAATTTCAGCGGTAATCAAGGCGCCGCCTTTACTCTGCGCTTCCACCACCACCACGGCATCGGCCATTCCGGCAATAATGCGATTGCGGATTGGAAAATTCTGTTTTTCAGGAAGTTCGTCCGATAAAAACTCGGTCAGCAAACCACCGTTTTTCAGCATTTGCGTAGCCAGTTTGCGGTTTTCTTCGGGATACAAATGGCGGAATCCATGTCCCATAACTCCTATGGTTGGTATTCCGTTATCAACTGCTGCCTGATGGGCCGTTGTATCGATTCCGTACGCCAGTCCGCTTACAATGGTCATCCCTTTCAGATTGAGCCCTGCCACCAGCTGTTCAGTCATTTTACGTCCATAAACAGTTGATTTCCGTGTTCCGACAATGGCGGTCATAAAAGTCGTTTCAACCGGGCTGCTGCCTTTGTAAAACAAAAACAAAGGTGCATCGAGACAGTGTTTCAGGCGCGACGGATAATCATCATCGTAGGAACTGAAACATTGGATTTTATGTTTTTCAATAAATTCAAGTTCAGCATCTGCTTTTTTTAAAGATGCTTCGCGGTGCTCTGAAATCATGCGGCTGGCCTTGGCTGGTAGTCCCGGAATCAATGCAATTTTTTCGGCCGGCATGGAAAATATTTCCCTGACATTGCCTGTAACACTAATGATACGGCGAGCCAGTACATCCCCGATTTGAGGAATGCTTTTCAGGGCAATCAGGTATTTAATATCCTTGTTCAATGCTGAAATTAAAAAATAATTACTTTTGGTTCTTCTTTTAGATAGCGTTCGCGATTTTTTTCGATTAAGGTTGACAAATTTAGTCCAATTATCTGAAATGCCTATGAAATATTTTTACCTGTCTGTTTTTGTTTTTTTATTCAGCGCCTCATCAGCCTTTGCGCAGCAGGCAACGCTGAAGGGTGTAGTAACGGATGCCCAGAACGGAACAACCATACCGGGTGTGAATGTGGTGATAAACAAAACCACTGGGGTGGCAACCGACCTGGATGGAAATTATTCCATTTCTCTCGATAAAGGAACCTATTCGGTAGCATACCGATACATTGGTTACAACGAAGAAGTACGCATCGTAAATCTCAAAGCGGGAGAAACGGTGACCATCAATATTGCTCTGACAACAGGATCAACCGTGCTTGATGCTGTTGTTGTCAGTGCCGGGAAATTCGAACAGAAGTTATCGGACGTAACGGTTTCGATGGAAGTTATTAAAGCTGATTTTATTCAGAATAACAATCTTACGTCGATTGAAGAAGGATTGCAGAAAATTCCGGGATTAAATATCATGGACAAGCAGCCTTCTATTCGCGGAGGAAGTGGCTATAGTTATGGCGCAGGCAGCCGCGTGCTGTTTCTGGTTGATGATATGCCGATGATTACCGGTGCTTCGGGCGAAGCGCGCTGGGATTTTGCACCTGTCGAAAACGTTCAGCAGGTCGAAGTGATCAAAGGGGCCAGCTCGGCATTGTATGGTTCTTCGGCATTAAATGGTGTTATCAATTTCAGAACATCTTATCCCGGTACCACGCCGCGAACATATATTACATCTACTTTTGGCATGTATGGCGACCCGGAACGCGAAGACATTATCTGGTGGGGAAATTATAATCCCATCTGGGCCAGCACCCGCTTTCTGCACAGCCGTCAGGCCGGCAACTGGGACATCACTTTTGGCGGCTTCGTTTCATCGGATAACGGTTATCGCGAAAATGAACAGGAGGAACGTTACAGACTGAATGCCGGAATCCGTTATCGAGACAAAAAAGTAAAAGGTCTGTCGTATGAAATGAATGCCAATTATATGCGCCGCATCGGTGATGTGTTTCTGCTGTGGCAAGATGGTGACTCGGGCGTGTACCGCTGCAGCCCCGATTTTATACAGGAAATCGACAATACGTATTTCAATTTGTATCCATCCATTGTGTGGTTTATAAATGACAGTACAAAGCACAGCCTGAAAGGCCGTTTCTATCAGGTTGCCAACACCAATAATACAGGTCAGAACAATTTTGACGAAATGTTTTATGCTGAGTATAATTTCTCTAAAAACTATCCTTCAAAGCAATTCAATTGGACCAATGGCCTTTGCGGCAACTACAACGAGAGCGAATCTCAGATATACGGCTCATTAAAACATTTTGGATCCAGTGTTGGATTTTTTACACAAGCCGATAAAAAAATCAACCGCTGGTCTTTGTCGGTAGGTGGCCGTATTGAAGGCTATCGTATTGATGAAGACGAATTGAAATTCAAACCGGTTTTTCGTTCTGGTGTCAATTATTCTGTTGCCGAAGAATCCTTCCTGCGGGTTTCGTTCGGCATGGGATACCGCTATCCGACTATTGCCGAGCGCTATACGGCCACCAGTACCGGAACGCTCAAGGTGTTTCCGAATCCAAATCTGCAGCCGGAAACAGGCTATTCGGGCGAAATTGGCTTCAAACAGGGCTTTTCGCTCTGGGGCTGGAGTGGCTATGCCGATATTGCCGGATTTTATACGCGCTATCACAATATGATTGAATTCATGTTTGGATATCGACTTCCTGCTGATTCGCTTTCAATCAATCCCAATGATTGGAACTATTTCTTAAAACAAGTTGGCTTTAAGGCCGAAAATGTGCGTAATGCCGAAATTTCGGGTTTCGAAGCGGTGGTTACCGCGGCCGGAAAATTTGTGGGACTGCCTGCAACCTTGCTGGTGGGCTATACCTACAACAATCCGATTGACCTGGATGCTACGGCCGATTCTATGACTTCGACGAAGGATAATATTCTCAAATACCGCTTCTATCACAGTGCCAAAGCCGATTTTTCGTTGGAGTTTAAAAAACTTACCATTGGAGCCAACTTCGAATATCAAAGCCACATCATCAATATTGATAGGGCTTTTGAGGATACTATACGAGGGCCAGATGGAACTACTCCCTTATTTCTTGATTGGCCGACAAACACAATCCCAGCCATGATTCTTCCCGGACTGAAAGAATACCGCAAAAAGCACAATAAGGGATTCATCGTGTTTGATTTGCGGGCCGGCTGGAAAATCAATGAAATGGTGCATGTGAATTTTACGGCCAGAAATATTTTCAACAAGGAATATATGATGCGTCCGGGCGATGTACAGGCTCCCAGATCGTTTATTGTTCAGCTGACTCTGAAACTGTAAATATGCTGAATATTACCGGCAGGAAGGTACTCATTTCCCCTTTATCCTGGGGATTGGGCCATGCAGCCCGCTGTGTGCCGGTCATAAGCCATTTGCTGAAATCGGACTGTTCTGTTTCGGTTTTTGCTTCGCCCGATCTGATCAGCTATTTACGTCAGCGCTTTCCCGATCTGAATTATATTGAAGATTCAACAACTCCTTTTTCGTATGGTTCTGATGGATTGAAAGCAAAAACACTTTTTTCACTGGCACTGAAAATGCTTCGGCTTACCCGGAGCGACAGGAAGCAGTGCCGTTTGCTGTGCAAATATGTGCAACCCGATGTCATTATTTCGGATAACCGATATGGTTTTTATTGTACCGATGTTCCGTCATTGTTGATTACACATCAGATCAGACCGGTTATTCCGGGTTTTGTACGTTTTTTTCGTCCGCTTATTTCAATGTTTCTGAAGCGTTCATACCGTCATTTTACCGAAGTACTGATCCCTGATTCCGAAAAATTTCCAGGATTGGCGGGTAACCTGAGCCATCCACAAAAACTACCGTTAAATGCTCGTTATATTGGTTTGCTGAGCCGCTTTCAGCAAAATAACCAGGTGTTGTCTGACCGAAATTCAAAGCAAATATTATTCATTGCATCCGGTCCCGGACAGCACCGGAACGGGCTGGCCGCTTTTTGGTCAGCTTTGACATTTCCCGAAAGTATGCACATGATTCTGGTTGGATGTTCATCAGCATCGGCTGCAAACAGTCAGATTCGTTGCATTGAATCGCCTTCAGACAGCGAGCTTCGACAACTTTTTTGCGAAAGTGGTATCATCATTTCGGCCTGTGGTTACAGCACGCTGATGGATTTGTTCGCCATGAAGCGCTCAGCCATACTCGTTCCAACAGCCGGGCAAACCGAACAAAAGTATCTTGCCGGATTGCACCACCGGCACATGGTTATTTGTCCGACTCAAAAAGCTGTTTATGAATTGGTTTCTGAACCGTCAGCCTTGATTGGTATTTTAAACAGCAAAGAACAGTTACTGTTAAAAATCCATTGAAATGGTAAATTCTTTAAAAATGTCGTAGAATATTTTAGCCTTATCGCCAAAGAATAAAAAAAATCGTATTTTTGCTTCAATAATTAAAACTCAACCTATGAAAATTTTCAAATTTGTTGCTGTTGCCGTTCTGGCATTTCTGATTAGCAGCTGTCTTACAGTGGAAAAGAAAAAATATAAATTCGAATTTACCGGCAAGAATTCCGGCAAACTCACCATCACATATGTAAACATCTTTAGTCAGATGGATGATTCGACCGATGTTTCGGAACAGGATTTCGATGAACTGATCAATGATTATATCAATGGTACCAAAATCGAAGATGCTTATCCGATGGCAACCAATATCACTAAAAAACTGTACGAAGAAAACGGCGTTTTAAACGGTGTTGTAACCATGGATTTTCCAAGCCTTGATGCAGTTCGTCTGTATCAGTTTGCCAAGAACAGCCCGATTTGCTTCAATGTTGGTCAGACCATTGACAGCGAGACATTCGAATCGACCAACGGCACACTTGGAAATGCAGATTTCATGAATGTGATTTTCTGGAGCCCGAAAGCCAAATCGCTCGAAGTAACCACAACGGTAAATGCTTTTAGCGAAGAAGACTGCGTAGGTCTTGTGAGCCAGTTCCGCAGATGGAAATAGGCAATAAAGATTTTTTCCGGAATGCAGCATCTCACCGGTGCTGCATTTTTTTATGAATTATTGATTAAAAATTTATATTTTTGAAAGGAATAAATTTAAACCGCAATTATGAAAGCCTTTGTTATTTTGTTACTGGGTATGGTCATTGGTGGCCTGTCTTTACATGCTCAGGAGGTTTATGATAAAGTTCCAAACCGGTTTTCGTCGCATATGGAAATACTCGACAGCACCACCATCATGATCCCTCTTACATGGACAAGCTGGTCTAAAGTCAATAATCTGAAAATTGAATCCTCCGGCGATTTTGACTACCGCAATATTTACTTTTATAATTATGTAAAAGACTCAACTACTGTTTTGTTTACCGACAGCGTTCAACTGATTGCACTCAGATATGAAACAGTGAATGATGAATCTTTTCGGCATTGGGCTAAAAATTATTTCTACAATAATTATTTGTTGTTTTATGTCATCAATACGGACTTTAATAAAGATGGCAAAGTGGATAGATATGACCCCGTATATTTGTACGCTTCAGACTCGCACGGGGGCAATGTACAGCGTATTACACCCGAAAATTATTCTTTGCAGGATATTAATTATTTCAAAGACCTGGGAATTATTCTGGCACGTCTGAAAGAAGACTCCAATAATGACGGGCGCTTTAATTCAAACGATCGTGAAATTATTTACAGGATTGAACTGACCGATTTTTCGCGTTCGAAATTTGTTGAAGGATTGAAAGTACCCTACGGAAAATAATTGTCATGCAGAACTTTTTTCGCCATCCAAACACACCCTTCTTTTTGCTGGCATTTGCCCTTATGACAGCATTAACGCTGCCCGCACTCATTCAGGATGGAATGTTTATGGATGCTGTTTTATACACCAGCGTTTCGCATAATCTCAGTCAGGACATCGGTACATGCTGGTTTCCGCAGTTCAGCCCGCGCAACCTGGCCATTGATGGAGTCGATGGATTTCTTGAACAACCGCCATTGGGATATTGGATTCAATCATTATTTTTCAGGTTGTTTGGAAGCAGCATGTATGTCGAACGCTTCTATACATTCCTGATGATGTGCATTTCGGGTGGTTTTATAGTGGCCTTATGGCGCGATATTTTTAAAACAAATGCTGAAATCAAAGGCATGAGCTGGTTGCCACTCATTCTGTGGATCACAATTCCTGTCTGCTTCTGGAGCTTCTCGAACAATATGCTCGAAAACTCCATGGGTGTATTTATTCTTGCGTCTGTTTTGTTTGCATATAAGGCTTGCAGCGGCAAGGCAGAACTATTGAATATGCTGGCCGCCGGATTTTTTGTGTTCCTTGCCAGTCTTACCAAAGGCATCCCCGGATTTTTTCCGCTTGCTGTACCGGCGCTCTGGT
>CAYSCE010000028.1:0-16537 GCA_964429475.1 uncultured Bacteroidaceae bacterium
ATAAAAAAATAACCACCATGAAAAGCGAAAAAATCAAAATTCTGCCAATGGATGGCTGTAGCATCATCCGCTTTGGCGCTTCTGATAACGATGTAATGAATGCCATCGGCGAACCTGATGAACGCGAAAACATTGATGATGAAGACTATGACAGCGAAATCTGGTACTATGATGAAAGAGGCATCACGCTGTTTTTGGATGAAATGGAAGACGAAGGCCTGCTGGTAAGCGTCATTGAGCTTGAAGGCGACAATGTAGAACTCGAAGGCGTTTCCATTATGGGAAAATCGATTGATGAAATTAAAGCCCTTGCCGACAAACACAAATACGGCGAAGCTGACGTAGAAAAAGAAGAGTGGGGCGAATTCCGCCTGTCGTACGAAGACAAACTGCTCGACTTTTATTTTGACGAGAACAAGAAGCTCATCAGTGTAAGTCTGGGAATGGAGTAATCCGTTGGGTGTAGTCTCAATAGAAAATGAGTTAGGGCTTAGTCTGGAGACTAAGCCCTACAATTTTGTTTATACAGACTACGCCCAACTATATTTAAATTCCTCGCTGGCGCACCGCTTCAAATATAATGATACCGGCGCTTACCGACACGTTCAGCGAGGCCACCTGACCAACCATCGGTATGCGGATCCACTCATCGGCAATTTTCAAAACAGCCATTGATATACCGTCTTCTTCGCTGCCGACAATAATTCCGGCCGGCACGGTATAATCAGCTTCGCTGTATAATTTCACCGCTTTTTCGCTGGCTGCAAACAGGCGGAAACCGCTTTGCTGCAAATATTTCAGCGCGCCATTCATATTTTTCGTTTTCACAACTGGTACATTCAGAAGCGCTCCGGCAGAGGCACGCACAGCATCGGCAGTGACCGAAACACTTTTTGTTTCAGGAATGATGATGCCTGTAACGCCGGCTGCATCGCAGCTTCGGGCCATAGCACCAAAATTGCGGACATCGGTAATATTATCCAGAATCAGAAACAAAGGTGTGATGCCCTTTTCGAATGCATTCATCACCAGATCTTCCAGTTTATAATAATGCACCGGCGCAATAAAAGCAATGATGCCCTGATGATTTCCGCGCGTGACGCGCATGAGTTTTTCAACAGGAACACGCTTCACCTGAATATGCTGCTGGCGTGCATCCTGCAGAATTTCAGAAATACCCGGCTTGCGGTCCGACCCGGTTGCAATCAGAATATGATCGATGGGTGTTTCTTTTTCGATGGCTTCGCGCACCGGATGAATGCCGAAAATAAAATCTTTTTCACTCATAGTTTTATTGCCTCCAGATATCAACAGCGCGGAACCAGTTGTCCTTGTACACAGGAGTGCGATCAAGAACAAAATCGTTGTCGCTGAATTTATTCTGCATTTTTTTAAAGTTGAACGTAATGGAAAAATAGTTGTTTTCTTCGCCGTAGATCCACGATTCGAATATGGCATTGCGATAAACAATGGTAGGCGGACCAAACACAATGTAAACCATGCCGCGGTCGGTTTTCCAGCCTTCGGTATGCGAAGCAAACAACGTATTGGCAATCCGCACCCGCGAATAATAGCGGCGTATGAGATTGCGTGTATGATCTTCCTGTTTGCCTATGTCGAGCCAGAACTGCTCGATGGCAGCAGTAACATTATCCGACTCAATAATTCTTTTGTATTCTTTTTGTGTTGAAATATACCGGATGGGCTCTGCCATGGCTTTGTGTGAATTCACATCGGGATAGGCCTGATCGGTGCAGAGAATTGTAAATCCCTGCGCTGAATCTTTGTCGGCGGTAAAAAAGTACAACCCTTCGCGCTGCAAAGTTGCAGTGAATAAATGACGATTTGCATCGAGCAATTCCGGAGTGAAAACCGAGTCTGCATCCAGCTTTTGAGCGTTCGTATTTTCTAACATATACGGCGGCACCGGAATACTGAATGAATCGCAATACAACATGCAGCGCAGTTTTTCGGGTGAACCGCCGTTGTAAAAAAAGTTTACGGTATTTCCTGGAGCTGCTGTAAATGCTGAAGGAATGCGCCATGGCTGATTATCGACCGAAAACCACTGTGCTCCGAATTTGGTTTTTTTATCTACCGGAATCAGCTGTGTTTGTTTCCGGTCTTTCTGTACATCGCTGATAGAGAAATAAACCACGCCGCCTGTACCTGTTTTTATTTTCAGGGGCAGGGAATACTGCACCTTTGGTGCATTCAGCGAATCCTGAAGTATTGTAAAAGCCAGACTGGTACTATCAACCCATTGATCGGTATCGTAGGAATCGAATGCAAGAGCACGTACCAGCACCTCCGCTTTAAAGGGTTCGCCCGGTTTTTCGCGCACATAAATAAACTGATCGGCATCGAAAGATATTTTCAATTCCGAGATGCTGTCGCTGATATGAATGAGATTGACCTGTTTTGTAAATGAAATAAAATCTTCCTGATAATTGGGAGCCAGATTTTCGCGCGAGACCTGAATATTCGGTTTGCAGCTGTACATGAGCGAAAGCGCGCACACACACAGCAGACAACAGGAATATCGGAACAACCGTTTCATAGAAATGAATTAGCTTTTTTCGGACACCAGCAATTGCTGATAGGGAACGCGTGACTGGATGGAGCGGCCGAGTGTGACTTCGTCGATGTATTCGAGTTCGTCGCCCACCGAAATGCCGCGCGAGATGGTGCTGAAAGTAATATTGAGATTCTGCAGCTGGCGAAAAATATAAAATGCTGTTGTATCGCCTTCGACCGTAGCCGACAGGGCCAGAATAATTTCGCGGACCGGTTGAGCTGAAACCCGCTGATGGAGCGACGCGAGGTTGATGTCGTCGGGGCGGATTCCATCGATGGGCGAAATGAGTCCGCCCAGCACATGATACACACCATTGAATTGAGCAGTGCGTTCAACGGCCATCACATCGCGGATGTCTTCAACCACGCATATAACGCCATTATCGCGCGATGGGTTGGCACAAACCGGACATGTTTCGGAATCGCTGATATTGTGGCAGGTGCGGCAATAGGTAATGTTTTCGCGCAGTTCGATGAGGCTTTGTCCCAACGCCTGCGACAGCGATTTATCCTGACGTAGTAAATGTAAAGCAAGACGCAGAGCGGTTTTGCGACCTACGCCGGGTAATTTGGCCAGTTCCGACACGGCATTTTCAAGATATCTGGATGGCAACTGCTCGAACAGCATTCTGTTTTTTGTGTAAAAGTACAAAAAAGTGCTGAGGTGAACAAGCATGGTCAAACTGGTTTCCAACAGCGGAGAGCTGATAAATAAATGAGCGAGTGCGATACATATTATTGCATATTTTGCAACTGTTTTCCCCGGAAAACTGTCTGTTACATTAATGACGGATTGACTTTTCACTTGAGCATATTGTCTAATAACCGAACAAAAGCCCTTGCATATGAGGAAATTATTTACCATTGTAGTTGTTTATCTGCTTACTTTTTCCGACGTTTTTTCACAGCCTGTCACCCCTGGTCCATACCGATTATCGGCATTGGATTCGGTGAAAATGAGTGGCATGAGCTGGGCCGAAATGATGGCGGATCAGTCAGTTAATTTTTATGCGGTTCAGGACGCTTTCAATCAGTTCTGGGCCGGTCGCACACCCGATAAAGGAAAAGGCTATAAGCCATTCCGTCGTTGGGAAGCCATGATGATACCGCGCGTATATCCGACCGGCGAACGTAAGGTGACAGATGCAGAAATCATGCAGCGTTACAAAAGTTTTGAAGCATTATATGCGGCACCACAAAATTCCACCAGAAGTCTGACCGGCACGTGGACCAGTCTGGGTGCCAATGTGACTCCCAGCGGATCGCCGAGTAACCAGCCCGGCGGCAATGGTCGTGTCAACTGCATTGCCTTTAATCCGAAAAACAGCAATATTATGTATGTGGGTGCGCCATCGGCAGGTCTGTGGCGCAGCAACAACGGCGGCTCGAGCTGGGCCGCGGTGAACGACACCTTTGCTGTGGTAGGTGTTTCGAGTGTGGTCATTAATTTTCAGGATACGTCCATAATGTATATTGCCACCGGTGACGGCGATGCCGGCGACACCTATACGGTTGGCATCATGAAATCGACCAACAGCGGAAAAAGCTGGCATTACACTTCGTTCCATCCATCGGTGCAGAGCGGATATCTGATTCGCAAACTCGTGATGCATCCGACCAATCCCGACATTATGTGGGCCGCCACCAATGGCGGTATATTGAAAACCACCGACGGCTGGGCAACCTATACCGTATCAACAGGAATCGGTGGCACATTTGATATCGAGCTGAAACCAGACGATCCGTCCATCGTGTATGCATCGACCTATACCGGATTTTATAAATCGACGGATGGCGGAGTTACTTTTACTGCAGTGACTTTGCCATCGGCACCCACCAATGGTTTTCTGCGTATTGCCATTGCTGTTTCGGCAGCTGCATCCAGTAATGTGTATCTGGTGTGCGGCCGCAACGATGTTTCGCCATATACCAATTATGGCGGATTTGGCGGTTTCTATAAATCGACCGACAGCGGCACTTCATTTACAGAAGTCTATAACGAAACAACAGCCAATCACAATCTGCTGGGTTGGTCATCGGGATTCAGCGATACCGGCGGACAGTCGTGGTACGACCTGGACATCACTGTAAATCCGGGCAATGCTAATGAGATTTATATCGGAGGAGTCAATATTGTTAAATCGACCAATGGCGGTACAAACTGGACATGTAATGCGTATTGGACAACCGGAGCCGGATATGCCTATTGTCATGCCGATCATCATGCCTTTGCATGGTTGCCGGGCAGCACCACTACTTTGTTTAATGGCAACGATGGCGGTATTTTCAAAACCACCAACAATGGTACAGCTTGGAGCGACATCAGCAACAACCTTTGTTTGAATCAGCTCTGGGGCATGGGCATTTCGACCACCAATTCCGGGTTGATTATGACCGGCTGGCAGGACAATGGTGTCAACAAGCTTCTTTCAGGCACCTGGACACATATCCGCGGTGGTGATGGTATGGAAGTCATGTGTACGCCCGGCAATGATACCCGGGTTTTCGGATCGTATGCGTATGGTGATTTTTATTTATCAACCAATGGCGGTACTACCTGGAGCGATATTACTCCATCGGCTGCCGGCGATGGCGAATGGGTTACTCCCATTGTGATGGATCCCAACAGTACAACAAAGATTTACACCGGATACACCACTGTTTATTATAATGGCAACGCAACGCCATCAACCACCAACTGGACAACCAAAGGCACTGTTGGCGGAACCGGAAATATCATCCGGATGGCGCTTGCACCCTCGGCTTCAACCACAACCATGTATGTGATCAAATCGAGTGGTGTGTATAAAACCACCAATATGACGGCCGGTACACCCACATGGACTGATGTGACCGGCAATTTACCGGTTTCGGCGGCCATGCTGAGTTATATAACTGTTGATCAGACCGACGCCAACAGGGTTTATGTAACTTTCAGCGGTTATGTCGATGGAACAAAAGTGTACATGAGCACCACCGGCGGCACCACCTGGACGAACATTTCGGGCAATCTGCCCAACCTGCCGATGAACTGTGTGGTGATTGACAAAAACTCGGCAACACACGCCATGTATGTTGGTGGCGATGTTGGTGTTTATTACAAGGACGACACTTCACCCACATGGATTTTATTCAGCTCAGGACTACCGAATGTGGTGGTGAAGGAACTTGAAATATACTATGGTGCATCGCAGGCAGCGCATCGTTTGCGTGCAGGCACCTATGGACGCGGTGTCTGGGAAAGCGATCTGTATGCAGCCCCGGCTGTAGCGCCATCCTGCGACTTCAAAGCTGATAAAACATATGCATGTACCGGTTCAACCATTCAGTTTACCGATTTAAGTCTGTATAGTCCGACCAGTTGGAGCTGGACTTTTACCGGTGGCACGCCGGCTTCATCTGCGTCGCAGAATCCATCCGTTGTTTACAGCGCTCCGGGAACGTATGCTGTAAGTTTGACCGTGACCAATGCCAACGGAACTGATAGTGAAACCAAAACCGGTTATATCACCATAGGACCTTACAGTACACCGTTTATGGAAGATTTCGGTGCTTCGTTGTTTGCTCCTGCCAACTGGAACCTCAGTGGTGCGGCCTGGAAACGATCAACAGCTACCAGTGCGCTGGGCTCTGCTACAACATCCGCTTTATTCGAATGTTTTTATTTTGCATCCGGAACTACCGGAGATCTGATATCGCCGCCCGTGAATCTGACCTCTTTGGGTGCATCACCGGTATTGAATTTCAATGTGTCGTACCGTCAGTACAGTTCCGAAACCGATCAGTTGCAGGTGTTCATTTCTACCGATTGCGGAACAACCTGGACCAGTATTTACAACAAAAATGGTTCGACTTTATCGACCGGAGCTGCTACGACCAGTTACTGGCGCCCGGCTGCTGCCGGCGACTGGCGCGCAGAATCCATTGCGCTGACATCGTATGCCAGTCAAACGGTGATGCTGAAGTTTACCGGTACTTCAAACTACGGCAACAACATCTGGATTGATGATATTGAACTCACAACAGCCGCATGCTCTATCGGCAATGCAGGCACCATTTCAGGAACATCGCCGGTTTGCCAGGGTCAGACTGGTGTTACTTATTCAATTGCTGCTGTAACCGGCGCTACAAGCTACGAATGGAGCGTTCCTTCCGGAGCTGCCATTACTGCGGGCAATGGCACAACAAGCATTACTGTGGATTTTTCAACTGCAGCGGCTTCAGGTTATGTAAGTGTGAAACCGAAAAACGCCTGTGGATATGGCGCATCGGCATCGGGTGGAGTAGTTGTAAACCAGCTTCCAGGCACACCAGATGCCATTGTTGGTACAGCTACCGTTTGTCAGGGACAAAACAATGTATTGTTTTATGTGCCCGAAATCTGGAATTATCTCACCAACCAGGATGGTTATGTGTGGACATTACCCACCGGTGCAACCATTGCGTCGGGCACCAACACCGATTCGGTATATGTGAATTTCTCTACTTCGGCGGTATCCGGAAATATTTCGGTTCATGGAAATAATTCGTGTGGCAACGGTGCTGAATCGCCCTTGTTTGCGATCACTGTAAATCCTGTTCCTGCGCAGCCTTCGGCCATTACCGGCAATGTAGCGCCTTGTCAGGCTGTTGCCGGATTGACCTATTCCGTTACCAATGTTGCCGGTGTAACCTACACATGGACTGTTCCGGGCGGCTGGACCATTACGGCAGGGCAGGGAAGCAACAGCATTACGGTAACATCGGGCGCTGCTTCAGGTAATATTCAGGTGACTCCTTCGAATGCCTGCGGCAATGGAACGGCGCAGACACTGGCTGTTACAGTTTCTGCTCTTCCCGCACAGCCTTCGGCCGTCAGCGGAGCTACTTCGCCCTGTCAGGGCAGCAGTCAGGCATACAGCGTGACCAATGTTTCCGGAGTAACATATGCCTGGACTTTCCCAACCGGATGGAGTCAGACTGCAGGCGGAACCACGAATTCCATTACAGCTACAGTCGGAACATCGGCCGGTAACATAACGGTCACTCCTTCGAATGCATGTGGCACTGGTACAGCGCAAACGCTGGCTGTTACCACAACGACTGTTCCTGCACAACCTTCGGCCGTCAGCGGAAATACAAGTCCCTGTCAGAGCGCAACAGGACTGACTTACAGTGTTACGAATGTTGCGGGTGTAACCTATACCTGGACATTGCCTTCAGGCTGGTCACAAACTGCCGGAGGTACAACCAACAGCATTACGGTTTCAGCCGGCACCAGTGGCGGTACTATAACCGTAACGCCTTCAAATAGTTGTGGATCGGGCACTGCGCAAACACTCACGGTGTCGATCTCGACGGTACCAGCTCAGCCTTCGGCCATAACAGGCAATACAAGCACATGTCAGGGCACGACAGGACTGACCTACAGCGTAACCAATGTGGCCGGCGTGACCTATACCTGGACATTACCTTCGGGTTGGTCGCAAACCGCCGGAGGCACCACCAACAGTATAACCGTTACGGCGGGAACCAGTGGTGGCACCATAACGGTTACACCGTCGAATACTTGTGGAAACGGCACTCCGCGTACGTTGACAGTATCTGTTACACCCGCTCCATCTGTAACCGGACAGCCTGCAAATTCAACCATTGGTATCGGTGGAAACACCTCTTTTAACGTTACTGCCAGTGGAACCGGACTGACTTATCAGTGGCAGGTGTCGACCAACGGCGGTTCGACCTATAATAATATTACCGCAGCCGGCAGCAATCCGGTTTACAGCGGCTGGACAACAGCTACGCTTTCGCTGACCGGTGTTATTGCCGGAAACAGCGGTTATTATTACCGTTGTATTGTCAGCGGAACTTGCGCTCCGTCTGCAACATCGAACGGTGCTCTGCTAACGGTTGATGGATCGCCGGCCATTACTGCTCAGCCATCCGGCGTCAGTATCTGTGACGGAGACAATACTTCTTTCTCTGTTACGGCAACCGGTTCCGGACTGACCTATCAGTGGCAGCTTTCAACCAATGGCGGTACTACATTCAATAATATTACTGCAGCCGGCAGCAATCCGACCTATGCCGGCTGGACGACCAATACGCTTTCGCTTACTGCAGCAGATATTCTGAACAACGGGTATCAGTACCGCTGCATTGTTGATAATGGTGTTCCGCCGGTGGCTACATCGAATGCCGCAACACTTACTGTAAATGATGTTCCAGCCCAGCCTTCGGCGATTAGCGGCAACACCAGTACCTGTCAGGGTATTACCGGACTGGTGTACAGTGTTACCAATGTTGCCGGAATAACCTATACATGGTCTGTTCCGGCCGGCTGGATAATTACAGCCGGACAGGGAACAAATAGTCTGACAGTAACATCCGGATCTTCAGGCGGAACAATTTCAGTTACGCCTTCCAACGGCTGTGGTTCTGGAACGGCACAAACCATGACCGTTTCCATGTCTTCAGGACCAGCGCAGCCTTCGGCTATCAGTGGCAACGCCACGCCTTGCGAAAGTGCTTCATCATTGGTTTACAGTGTGACCAATGTGGCCGGTGTAACCTATACATGGACGGTTCCTTCGGGCTGGACCATTACAGGCGGGCAGGGAAGCAGCAGCATCACGGTTACTGCCGGTTCATCAGCCGGAACAATTTCGGTTACTCCTTCGAATTCCTGCGGTAGCGGCACTGCGCAGACATTATCAGTCAGCATTGCGCCATTACCTGCACAACCTTCGGCGATAGCGGGCAATGCTTCTCCATGCGCCGGTGCAACTACAGAAATGTATTCGGTAACCAATGTTTCAGGCATAACCTATACCTGGGCGGTTCCTTCCGGATGGAGTATCACAGCAGGACAAGGCAGCAATAGCATCACAGTGACAGCCGGAGCTGTTTCAGGAACGATTTCGGTTACACCATCGAATGCCTGTGGCAGCGGAATTCCGCAAACATTGGCCGTCAACCCGGGCGTTATGCCGGCGCAGCCTTCGGCCATTTCGGGCGACGCAGCACCCTGCAGCGGGATTCCGGGCATGGTATACAGTGTAACCAATGTTGCCGGCGTAACCTATAACTGGACAGTCCCGGCAGGCTGGACAATAACTTCGGGACAAAACACCAACTCCATTATTGTGACCGTTGGCACGGCTGGCGGCACTGTGACTGTAACTCCAGCGGGCGCCTGTGGTACCGGCACGTCTCAATCGATGACGGTAAGCGTTGGTTCATTACCGGCTCAGCCCATGATTACCGGCAATCCAACACCTTGTTTTGGCAGCACCGAAGTATATTCAGTGACAGCTGCAGCAGGTGAAACCTACAACTGGACCGTACCGACAGGAAGCACCATCGTTTCGGGGCAGGGAAGTTCAAGTATTACAGTGACAGTAGGAACGATGAACGGCAATATTACCGTTGTTCCACAGAATATATGCGGCCTTGGTACGTATCAGAATCTGGCCATCAATCCGGTGGCACCGGTCACTCCGGGCATTGATATTGGCTCTGATCCGGCAGTCTGCGACGGAGCTTCGGTAACATTTATGGCTGCTGTTTCAAATGGCGGCAGTACGCCGTCCATGAGCTGGTATCTGAATGGTTTGTTTGTACACACCGGAACTACATATACGCTCATGAGTCCGGTCAATGGCGATGTGGTGCATGCGGTGCTGACATCTTCGGCAGCCTGTGCTTCACCGGCAGTGGTGCAGTCATCAGATGCAACTGTAACGGTTTATCCATTACCTGCAGTACCTGTCATTACTCAAAGCAGCGATACATTGTATTCGAGTTACAGCACCGGTAATCAGTGGTACATCACAACCACCGGCATGATTCCGGGCGCCGCAAACAATTATTATGTGCCGGATGCAAACGGCGACTATTATGTGGTGCATGTCGATGGCAACGGATGTATGTCGGCGCCTTCGCAGGTATATAACTATATAATTGATGTCATTGGCGAGTTGCAGTTGGGTGTACATGTGTATCCGAACCCCACTGAAAATGTATTCAACGTGGTGTTTGGAGGACAGCCACAAGAGCAGATTACATTAAAAGTCATGAATTCATTGGGCGAAACCGTGTTTGAATTTATTCCTGAGCAGGCGCACACGGTCATTGATCTCGGTCAGTTTGCCAATGGTGTATATTATTTGCAGATTATTGCAGGCAGCGACGTTAAAACAATTCCTGTTGTAAAGAGTAAATAAAAGAATATCAGCTTTCTAAAAACGGCCTTGAATAGTCAGGGCCGTTTTTATTTGTTAAATTTCTCAAGATTCATTAAAATAAATAGAAAAATTTACATCCGTAATATACTGATAATCAGTATGTATTTTCGTGTGTTAAAAAAAATACAGAAAATTCAGAAAAAAATTATTGCGGAGATAAGAAAATGCGTCTATCTTTGTAACTTGAACTTTTAGTTCAGAAAACCACATTACCCACACACCAACAAAAGGAGGAACGCCTATCGGATAAAGTCTACACTCATTAAAACAGGAGGTCATATGAAAGTCCAACCTATGAGTGATGAACTTTTGGTGCAGAAGTATATCCAGGGCGACCACAAGTGTTTCCAGCTTCTCGTAAAACGGTACAAGCGTAAATTGTACGGTTACATTTATGTTGCGGTAAAAGACCCCATGGTGGCAGATGATTTATTTCAGGAGACTTTTCTGAAAGTGGTGACGACGTTGAATTCGGGATCTTACCGGGAAGAAGGCAAATTTATTCAATGGATCATGCGCATTGCGCACAACCAGATCATCGATTATTTCCGCAAAGGCAACAAGTTTCCTCAAGCCTCGGTTATCGGAAATGACGATGAGGACATCTTTTCGTACATTTCGTCGGACGAACCCAACATGGAAGAATCATTGATAACCGATCAGATCAATTCAACACTCAATTATCTTGTTGAACAGTTACCCGATGACCAGCGCGAAGTTTTAAAAATGCGCATTTATTACGACATGAGTTTCAAGGAAATTTCGGAAGAAACCAATGTGAGCATCAACACGGCTCTGGGGCGTATGCGCTATGCCCTTATCAATCTTCGCAGGATGATCAAAGACCGCGAAGAAGTGTTAATTTCATAACAAATTACAATATTGGAAAATTTCGCGCGTTAGACAGATATAACGAAAAAAATCTGCCTATGCGCGAAATTTTTACACCCCAATCCCTTGTTGAATTTCTCTATAACAATCCTGAAGCTCAATACGACGAAGAAACCCTCAACGAAATCTTCGCCGATGATTTTTTGTTAGAGCTTTTTGCCGAAGAAGCCGATCGTTTGCTGGCCAGTCAGGGTCGTACCTGTGAACCTTCGAAACGCACTTTGCTGATGGTGGATCAAATGGCCGCCATGAAACATTTTTCATCTGCCAACAACCATTCGCTGATATTTGTTTCGTAGTTTTGCTTCATGAAAAGGATTTTTATTTGGATTTCAGCAATGTTGCTGCTGTCATCAAACGTAGTGTTGGCGCAGAACTCAAATAACTCTGTGCTTCGTGTCGACTTTTACCGTTGCGGTAATTTCAACACCGATACCATTAAAATCAAGGAAATGTTTTTGCAGAAAAACAATTCCATCGGCCCAAAACAAATGGTCGACAATATTGATTATGGTGAATACCGCATTGAAGTTTTTTCAGATGCCGGTACATGTCTGTTCCGCCGCGGCTACAGCTCGCTTTTCAACGAGTGGAAAACCACCGACGGCGCCTACAAAACCACCGAATGCTTCGAAGAATCGGTTCTGATTCCATGGGATAAGTCGATGCAGAAAATTGTGTTTTCATTGCGCGATTCGCTTGACCAATGGCACATTCAGGCTCAGGTTGATATTGACAAAAATGTTGCATCGAAGTTTTATCACGGCAAGGAATATCCGGTTAAAAATCTGAAAATCAGCGGAGCTCCCGAAGATAAACTCGATCTGCTTTTTGTCCCGGATGGCTATACCAAAAAGGAGATGAAATTGTTTGCCGAAGACTGTCGCAAAGCTATGGGATATATTATGAAAGCGAAACCTTTCAATGAATTTCCCGATAATATTAATTTCCGTGCAGTCATGGCTCCATCAAAGGAAAGCGGCACCGATTATCCGCACCGTGATATTTTGAAAAACACCATTCTGAATTCTTCCTACAACACGTTCGGGACCGAAAGATATCTGACCACTTTGTCGTATCATGCAGTTATGGATGTGGCTTCGAATGCGCCCGCCGATCATATCATCATTCTGGTAAACGATGCCGATTACGGTGGTGGCGGATTTTATAATTTTTACACGCTGGCTTCGGCTCATAACACCTACACACCGTTTCTGGTTCAGCACGAAATGGGGCATGGACTGACTGGTCTGGGCGATGAATATTACACCAGCGATGTTGCGTACGATAGTTTTTACAACAATGAATCGGAGCCATGGGAGCCGAATCTGACCACGATGGCAGATTTCAGCAGCAAATGGGATTCACTGATTGCACCCGGAACGCCGGTTCCTACGCCCGAATCGGGCGACAACTGCAAAAAAACCGGTGTGTTTGAAGGAGGTGGTTATTCAGCCAAAGGAATTTACCGACCGGCTTGTTCCTGTACCATGAAGGATGTCCGGTATGACTATTACTGCGAAGCGTGCAAAGCTGCCGTGAGGCGGATTGTGCGGTGGTATGCATTCTAGGCATGCAGCATGCGGCATAGGGCATGCAGTGTGAGGCACAGGGCACAGAGCACAACGCTGGGCTGCCCGAGTTTAAAGTAATCAGGTTATCAAGTGAAAGGCGATGTGATGTACGCACACCAATTAGTGAAAAGAGCGGCGGGCGGCATGAGGCACATCGCTGCACAAGTGAAAAGTTATCAAGTTTTCAAGTAGAAAGACGTCGTTGAAGGTAATAGCAAAAGCTCACCAATAACCATTAACCGTTAACCAATAACCCTTTCGAACCTGTCTGCCAGTTTAACTGCAACAGGCAGTCCAGGCAGGCACTGAACACTGAACAAGGAATCCGCCGCGGCGGACGAAGGAAGAAGTAAAGTATGAATTACCAATAACCGTTTCGAACCTGTCTGCCAGCCAGGCAGGCACTGAACCAGGAACCTGTCTGACGCCAGGCAGGCAAGGAATTATGAAGGAAGAAGTAAAGTATGGATTACCATTAACCGCTAACCATTAACCGTTAACCATTAACCGTTAACCGTTAACCAGCTCACCGCTCATTACTCGCTTCTCACAGTTCAGAAACAACATGCTGAAAGCTACATCAAGTCTATTGTTTTTTCTTTCCCAGATTTTTAAAGAAATCGGCTACGCCCCATTGCTCAAGATAGCCATAATGCCATAAAAACACAATTGCAGCAATTGCCAGAACTCCCAGAATCACAAATACCGGAATCCATGGATTGCGTTTCTTTTTGAAAGGATCGATCAGGTTCAGCTTTGAGTTTTCGGGCAGCGAAGCGAGGTGGGTAAGTGTACGGCCAAAAATAATATTGATGGTCAGGCGGGCATTCACCGCCCAGCCATTGGCGTCGAGGACATGAGCCAGATTGCGTTTGCGGAGTTTCAGAAACGCCAGCACCATGGAAGGCAGCGAAATCGTCAGCATCAGCCCTATGATGGCCAGCGGCATCTGCCACCATGTGAGCGACAGAAATCCGGTGAGAATAGCCAGTAAAATAGACCCGATGGCACTCAAAGCGATACTCAAAGCAGCAAAAATACCGGCAAATTTTCCGATATCGAACGGCGGAGCCGCCGGTGCACCCGGTGCAGGAGCAGCTGCGGGAGCTGCCGGAGCCGGCGCAGCGTCCGGAGTGGCAGCGGTGGTTATATGAGCATCGGCTTTGTTGATTCCTTTTTCGAGCTGCCCCATATTCTTTTCTTCCATGGCTTTTTCTTTCGAGGCTGCCATTTTTTCAATCTGACTGGAAAAGAATTTCGATAGCTTTTTGTACGGCGACCAGAAAGCCTGACGGATACTGATCGGATTATCAATAATATGCACAATGGTGGCATCCCAATCCTGACCTTTGCGATCGTAAAAAACAGCGTTGCGGCCAACTGTAATGTCATCGTTATCACCATCGGTGAGCGCCGCCACAATGGTCATTTTCTGGCCCGTGCGCGACACACAATCGCAATACAGCAAGCAAATACCACTGCCACCTGCCATTTTATGGTGCTTCGGCATATCGGTCACCTTTATACACAAATCGCAGCAACGACGATCGATATACAACTCGCCCGCCTGAAAAATACCTTTGATGCCAGGTTGATAGAAGTCGCTGAAATTGACATAGTTACGCAGCAAAGTGTGTAAATCGCGGTAGTAACGCACCAGCTTATCAACTTTGATGATGTTGTTGGCTTCGGTTTCGAGCGCCATATCCTGCTGAATTACAGTTGATAACGCTTCTTTCTGGTGGTCATTTAAAATTTTGCGAATTGTTTCAGCACCAAGTTGCTCCACCTGTAAGCCGGCTTTTTCCGATTGCCATTGTGTGTAAGCTTCAAATTTTGCCGGAATGGATTCCCAGTCCTGAAGCGATATTTGTGCTGTATTGTTAAAAATCTGTTTTACAACAAGTTCGCTAAAATCACCGATTGCTTTTTGCCAGGCCGGGTTAATACCGGCGTCGAGTTTCAGCACGCGGGTTCCATTGAGTTTGGCTACCGGAAGCTGCGCAATTTCATCGAGGTGAACAGCCAGATTTTTCGGACTGATAGCTTCATATTGAGCCAGTTGCGCATTCAGCTTGTCAACCGATGCCGGATCGTATTCGGCCAGCTGGCAACGCAGAAAATAATCATCGATTTTTTCTTTTACCAGCTGAAACGATTCCTGTGCTGATGCAGTTTTGTCGCCCAATGGTAAAATAACAGCCTCGTTGTCTTCCGATTTTTTCAACCAGGAATGATACTCTTCGCATTGCATGAAAAAAGCGTCGATTTTTTCGGTATTGATACCTGGCTTTCCGCTCCGGTCGCCGGTTTCACCCATACAGGTCATGATGTGGCCAATGAGTATTTTCAGCGCTTCATCATCGGTTGAATCAGCGGTAATCACTCCGTCACCATTGAATTTGGTATCGGCAAAAATGCCCTGTATGTCCGAAGTCTCTTCAACCGAAATATCTTTCTGAGAGGCTTTTCCAAGGTTTTTCAGAATCTGTTTAGCCGAAGCCAGCAGCTCTTTTCCTTCTTCGGTTTTATCGTTGATGGAGCTTAATGGCAGGCGCGCATTGTCTTCGAGCAGCTCGTCCGGATTTTTCAACACCGACGTAATCCATTTACTGGCTGCGATGATTTCCGGAACGCGGATACGTCCATCGTCGTCAGAATCAATCAGATCGAGCGTTTTTTCGTCGATTTCGAGACCATGCACCGGACAACTCAGCGCCGTCCACAATTTCTGATCAAGACTTTCGAGTTTTGCAATATCTTCGCCTGAAACAATATTCACGCGATTAACGCCGCCCACGCGCGAAAACTGCCAGATATGCTCACCGTTACCGTTTTTCAGGATTTTTGTAATGCGTTTTGCTGGATTAATGGCCATAATATTTTCGAATTAACAAGTAACTTTATTCTGTGCTGTAAATGGATGCATCATTCACACCTTTAAAGCCTGCGGCAGCATGTATAAAAACGGCAGGCAGCGCTCCCAATGAAGCGAATAGTAATTAAATCCGATGGCAATATGCTGATAATATTCCGGGCGATGATCCCAGTAATATTTCTCGGAAAGTACCGACCAGGCCGAATCGCCCAGTTTTGCAACCAAAAACCATTTTTCGAGCAGGCGGGCTGACCGGCCGTTTCCGTCAACAAAAGGATGAATCAGGGCCAGCCATAGATGTATCATCGACGCATAATAGAATATCTCTTCACGACTCAATTCTGCTAGCATCAATTGCTCAATATCGTCAAACAATTTCGAAAATTCCTCTT
>CAYSCE010000029.1:0-16536 GCA_964429475.1 uncultured Bacteroidaceae bacterium
GCTGGTCCTCATAAGTTGCGGGATCCAAAACCTGTGCTTCTGCCTTATTGAATAAAATAATGCTGCATAGCATGCATACGGATAGTATGCATGTAATACCACAATGCAACATTCTGACCATAGAAACCTTGTTCATGAGTCTGAAAGTTTAATGATGCGAAAAAAATCTGATCCCCCTGTGTTCTCTAAAGAACAAGCAAATATATGACAATAAACAAAATACACAAGTTTTTATTCAAATATTTATGCACACTTCGTTAACAAATTCAATGATGGCGCATAATATTGAAAAATGTATATATATACTTTAACAACTTATTGTCAAATATTCAAAGATGATTTCAAAAGGTGTTCAACCAATTATAAAATGTGATTCAATTAAGGTAATGATGAAGTTGAAAAGTTGGATATTGAACAGCATTTCAATATAATGAGTATGGCCAACGACTGATTCCTGACTGGCCACAGATCCGCCGCGGCGGACTGGCCACTGACAACTCTCTCCGCCACTGCGGATGTCCACTAATACTGGTCTCTCCAATCCGTCTTCTTCTCCAGTTTCAGATCCTGCAGAATACTCGATTTCACCCGGATGGTCATGTTGTATTGTTTGCGCGGACCATATGGAATCCATGAAAATAATATCTCCCAGCAATGCAAATCGCGATGAATATTGATGGATGTAAAACTGAAATCGTGGTTTACAAAATCGTAGCCCGATGTCATGCTGAATTTCCAACTCGGCGTTAATCGGATATCGCCGTTAAAAGAAAGTGTCTGAATGACTTTTGATGGATCAGTTGCATTTAATGAATGATCGCGGGTATATTGCAGCGTGTATGAAAACGACAGGTTCCACGCTATTTTAAACCGGCCGTTTCCGGTAGAATCAGCAAACGAGGAAGTGTTGTTCTTTCCGGAAAATGTTTTATTATTCAGCATATAATTCAGACTGGCTCCCCATTCGCCCCGATCCTGACGGAATATGCGGTGATTCTCATTCCATTCAAACTGATTGATTCTGCGGCCGGCAGTATCGGTTGCATATGGATCAAATATCGCAGCATATCTGATGTCCATATTCTTGAACAACCGCGTACGGCCCGACAAATACATGGTGGTCCAGCGCAGACTATCCGCAGCAGCATTATAACTGGCCGACAATGTTACGTTGTCAATCAGCGTTACTTTTTTAAATCCCGAAACGGTATCTTTTGCCGACCGCACCTTCATTTCAAGATTATTTCCCAGACTAAAAGTTGCCATGGATTGCTTTCCGGCCGAAGGCCCGCCAAAAATCCCCTGCTCATAAATGGAATAGCTGACAGGCGTCAGGCTGCCGGGAGTCAGATACTGCTTATAATAACCATATTTCTGTTCGGAAAAATCGGGGCGGTAAGTCAGCGTGATGGCTGGCGTAAGTACGTGTCGGAATGCCGAAACCGGACCTTTTTTAAAAGACAGGAAAGTATATAGTTTTGTTGAAAATGAGGAATTGACAGCAAAATCGCGGGCAGCACTGAATCCCTCTATGGTATCGGTTACCACCGCTGAATCAACTGTACTCCAGTTCTTTTCGATGGTGCTGAAATACCAGCGTTCGTTGTAAGTAAAAGAGTTATTCATGGTAACCACTTTCAACAATTTTACCGGCATCGAAACTGGAATAGAGTGCTTGATTCCGTTGTTGAAGTTCTGCCACGACATATCATCGAACAACAACGAATCGATGGTGTTCAGGCTGTTGCGGGCATTCATGGCATATGATATTGTAATATTATCGAGCGCTTTCAGCACTTTGCGCGGCTTGCCTGCCCTGCGGAGCGGATAAATGCGGTTCGACGACAGCGACAATTCGGGTAAGGTCATATTGAATGCGTGCGTTTGCCGGTTCTGCGTTTGATTCAGGTTGGCAGTAAAATTAAACAGGTTCCCGATGGATGTGCTGTATGAAATACTGGATGAATAGTTGGCTGTGAGATAGTCCTGTGTTGATGAGGGATTCAGGTTGTTGTAATTGGATGTTCCGGCCTGTACGTTCGCCGAAAAACGGCTCCGCGGGCGCGCTTTGGGATCCTGATTATGCGTCCATTTAATGAAGAAATCACTCATGCGCTGATAATCCGGTGTGTTGCGCTCGCCGAAAATGTTGCGCGCAAAACTTACATCCAGATAGCCATCGTATTTATAACGTTTTTTGTAGTTCGACTGCGCTTTCAACGCCCAGCTGCCGCGCGAATAAATATCGCCACGCAAGGCCAGATCGACATAATCGCTGATGCCGAAATAGTATCCGCCGTTTTCAAGAAAAAATCCGCGACGGGCGCTTTCGCCATAGGTTGGAATCAAAATTCCGGAAGCCCTGCCTTTTTTATTCGGGAAAAACCCAAAAGGCAAGGCCAGCGGCGTAGGTATATCTTCAATTTCAAGCCATACCGGGCCGGTGACAATTTTATCATCCGGAATCACCTTGGCCTTGTTGAAAGAAATCTGAAAATGTGGATCGCGCAAATCACAGGTGGTAAATGATCCGTCACGGACAAGAATGGTATTGTCAGGCATTTTTTTTACCCGCTCGCCATGAAGAAAACCACCACCCTGCTCCGAAAAAATATTCTGGATAATCCCTTTTTTCGATTGATAATTGTATTTGATGGTGTCCGAAGTAAACTTCTGATCTTTCTCCTGAAACAATGGAATTCCAACAATTTTTCCGGTCGAATCCATCATCCCGTAAGCTGTAATCAGAAATTTCGAAAAATCAATTCGTATGTAAGCGGCTTCGAGATGGATTTCGCCATAATCAACCACTGCTTCACCATACATTTCCACCACCTGCTGCTTGACATCGAACTGAATGGAGTCGCGCGATTTGTATTTAACCTGACTTTCGAGCGCACTTTTTTCAGCTGATACCAGAATACTGTCGTTGCCGGTTTTGGTTGTATCGGCTACCTGCGCATGAAGAGCTGCGGTGGATAAAATAATCCAGATGAAAATGATATATCGGAAAACAGCCCTCAAATTCTGGTACGATTGGTGATGACGAAATTTAATCTTACTTTTGTAACGGGATTCGGATTACAAAAATAACTATAATCGCGGATGAAGTACATACTTTTTATTCTTTCCCTTTGCTGCACGTTATTCACACAAATGAGTAACGCACAATCAGCGGCAACAGAAACATGGACAGTGGTGCTCGATGCAGGTCACGGTGGCAAGGATCCGGGCGCATTGGGTAAACGAAGCAAGGAAAAAGATATTGTGTTGGACATTGTTACGCGCATTGGTGCCTACCTGAATAAAACCGACGATCAGATTAAAGTGGTGTACACCCGCAAAACCGATGTCTTTATTGAATTGGACCGCCGCGCAAAAATTGCCAACGAAGCCAAAGCCGATTTGTTTGTTTCGATCCATTGCAACGCCAACGAAAAAACATCGCCGCACGGAACCGAAGTATTTGTTATGGGTCCCGAAAAAACCGAAGCCAATCTGGCTGTTGCCATGAAAGAAAATTCGGCGGCCCTGCTCGAAGACAATCATCAGGACCGCTACGACGGCATCGACCCTAATTCCAGTGAGGCTTACATTGCTTTCAGCATGTTTCAGAATATGTACATCAACAACAGCCTGACCATGGCCCAGCTCACCATGAAATACATGAACAGCAAGGTTGGATTGTACGACCGGGGCGCCAAGCAGGCACCTTTCTTTGTTTTATACCGCACCGCCATGCCGTCAGTATTGCTCGAAGCCGGATTTATTTCGAACCTGAGCGACGAAGAAGTGCTTATGTCGGATGCCGGAAAAGAAAAAATTGCCTATGCCATGTATCTGGCCATCAATGCCTATCGCAACGAAACCGAGAAGCTGAATGTCACTCCGGTTGCAATGAAAACAGTTCAGGCAACGGCTCCATCCGAAAATACAAGCGAAAAGCCGTCTGAAAACAAAGGAGTTGTGTTTAAAATACAGTTTGCGTCTTTTAAGGAAATAATTGCTACCAGCGATAGCCGCATCAAAAATCTGAAAAATGTTTCCTATACCAAAGCCGGAACCTATTATAAATATTATTGCGGCGAGACAGCTTCGTACAAAGAGGCGCTGGAATACCTGACCGAAGTGCGCGCCAAAGGCTATTCCGATGCATTTCTGGTTGCCTTCTCCAATGGTGAATCCATCAGCGTTCAGGACGCGCGCAAAATCAGCGGACAGTAATTTTTCTTTGTCCGGTCAGAAATTTCTTATAGATTTGTAAAAAAAACACACCGTGTTTAAAAAGAAAGAAGTTCGCATTGCTTTGTTTTTCATCCTCGGACTGGTTCTGGTCTATTGGGGTATCAACTTTCTGAAAGGAAAAAATATTTTCTCCAATCAGATGGTGATTTATGCTGAATATGACAATGTAGCCGGACTTCAGGAAGCCAATCCCATCATGCTGAACGGTTTCAAAATCGGTCAGATTTCGTCCATTGAATTTAAAGAAGGTGGAAGTGGCAAACTGGTTGTAAAAATGCTGATCACCGAAGATATTGATATACCCGAAAACTCTGTTGCCCGCATTATCAGCAGCGACTTGCTCGGGTCTAAGGCCATGGTGCTGTATCTGGGCAATTCATCGCGATATTGCTCCAGCGGCGATCATTTGCGGGGCGAAATCGAAAAGGAACTCAAAGAAGAAGTGAGTATGCAGATTCTGCCACTAAAAAACAAAGCCGAAGAATTACTTTCATCTTTCGATAGTGTGCTCATTACGCTGCAATTGATTTTCAATGAAAATACCCGCGAAAACCTGAATCGTTCATTTGAGAGTATTAAAAATACCATTGCCAGTCTTGAACATGCATCGTATAATCTCGACACCCTGGTTTCATCGCAGCGTAACAGACTCGGGGTTATTTTTGCCAATGTTGAGTCCATTACCACCAATCTGAAAAACAACAACGATAAAATCAACCAGATTTTTACGAATCTGAATGCGATATCTGACAGCCTGACGCGATCGAACTTCAAAACCACCATCAATAATGCAAATGAAGCTTTGGCAAATTTCAATGCCATCGCAACAAAAATAAATCAGGGACAAGGCACCATGGGACAACTGGTCAACAACGAAACCTTGTATAAAAACCTTGAAAAGGCATCGAAAGATCTGGATATGCTGATGGAGGATGTTCGATTAAATCCACAGCGTTATATTCATTTCAGCGTGTTCGGCCGCGGAGGCAAACGTAATGCTTACACACCACGCGATTAAACACTGATACAATACTATCCAAATAAAAACAGCGCGTATATCAATCGCGCTGTTTTTATTTGCTCACAAATCGCACAAATTTGCAATGCGTGTGATGTGAAACATATTATTTCTTCAGAATTTTCTTCAGGACTGTGTCCTTATCCAATTTCTTTGTACAGAAGAACCAATCGTAACAATGAGTATCGGCGGCTTTGTTTTCCATTCTCTCTTTTGCGACACCACAGGAACCAGCAGTCGGCACAATGACTTCGTCGCCCGGACGCCAGTCGGCAGGAGTAGCAACGCCAAATTCATCGGCAGCCTGCAACGCAATTACCACACGGTAAAGCTCGTCGAAGTTACGGCCAAGACTCAAAGGGTAATAAATGATGGTGCGGATTATTCCTTTCGGGTCAATGACAAACACCGCTCGAACGGCTTTGGTATTGCTTTCTCCAGGCATCATCATGCCGTACTTCTGCGCCACCGTCATCGTAATATCCTCAATCAACGGAAAAGTTACTTCGACATTTTTCATTCCTTTGTATTCAATCTTTTCCTTAATGGTTCGCAACCACGCAATGTGGCTATACAGGCCATCAACAGAGAGGCCAACCAGTTTGCAGTTGGCTTCGTTGAATTGTTTTTCCATCGATGCAAAAGTCATGAATTCCGATGTACACACAGGTGTAAAATCGGCAGGATGACTGAATAATATAACCCAGCTACCCTGGTAATCAGATGGGAAATTGATCTCACCCTGAGTTGTTACAGCTTTGAATTCAGGCGCTTTTTCGCCAATTCGGGGCATCGAAATTACTTTTTCTTCCATAATCGTAGATTTTTAGTTTTGATGAATCAAATCGTGGACTGAATATTTATATCTGATCAATGAAGATGCATCAGCACTCTTCCTTGTACAAATCCATATACTCAAAAATAATCCGTATGGCCTCCGCATTCATGTCTTTATTTAAAGAGGTATTGGTGCGAACAGCATTGGTTGATTTCCACAGATCGCACCAGCTGCTGTCGAACATCACCTGCGCTTTGATGAGCGCGTGAATAATGTTGAACGTGTACGACTGCGGATTCAGTGCCAGCGCCTGATCGGCCAGTTTCAGTGCTTCGGTGCAATCAAAATAATTGTCCATGGCTTTCAGATAGGCAAGACACAAGAGATTATCGGCTTTCAACTGTCCTTTGCCCATCTTTTTTCCCAGAAAATCTTTATATAAAGTATAATTGTTCTGACCATCAAAATTCCATCCAATGGCATTGATGATGGCTACCTTTACAGCAATGCTGTGCTTTTTCGAATTCAGAACATTCATCAGTTCAGGAGTAAGTACTCCATTGCTGTTCATGGCTTGCGTGACTTCGGGCGAGCCGGAATAGGCTGTGCAAAAGTAAGTGGATGTAAGCGGAGAGTCGGCCACAGCAACTGAAATAAAGCCGGAAACAAACAAGACAAATAATAACATTCGCATAGTTCTCAATTTTATACAAACATACGCTTTTTATCGTCAAAATAAAAGACGGGTATTGTTAATTAATGAACAATCCGCCAATTTGAACTACAGCAAAGGCAACAAGCCAGGCCACAATGGTTGTATATCCGGCGGTAAACAGCGCCCATTTCCAGCCACCGGTCTCTTTGCGGATTGCGGCAACCACTGCCACGCAGGGGAAATACAACAACACAAACATTAAAAATGCAAAACCGGTTAATGGGGTTAATATCGGCTCACCTTTCGAGTCATCGGTCAGATGCTGGCTCAGGGTGTTTTCAGGTTTCTTGGTGATTGCCGCAATACGTCCTTCTGAATTTTTGTGATCTCCGGCGTACAACACCGACATGGTTGAAACCACCACTTCTTTGGCAGCCACGCCCGCTACCAGGCTCACCGATAAACGCCAGTCGAAGCCCAACGGCTCCATTACAGGCTGAATGAATTTTCCAATACGACCGATATAGCTGTTCTCCTGACGTTCGGATTCAATCTGCAGAAGAATACTGTTGTGCTGTGCACTCAAAGCAAGACTATCTGTTGTACTCTGTGTTTGAAGACTTGTATTTTGCTGCATCTGTAGTTCAACTGCAGAGAGCTTTTCAGTCAGATGCGCAGATGTTTCGCTGGTACGGGGGAAATACCCCAAAGCCCAGATCAGCACCGATGCAATCAGAATAATACCTCCCATTTTTTTCAGGTACTGTGAAGCACGAAACCACATGTGACGGAAAATGGCGTGGTGCGTGGGCATTCTGTATGGAGGCAACTCCATCACAAACGGTGCTTCTGTTTTCCGGAAAATGGTTTTTTTGAACAATAAAGAAAACAAAACTGCAAACAACACACCAATAGCATATACCAAAAACATTACTGCGACAGCGTTCTGTGGAAATAACGCTCCGATTACCAGAATATAAACCGGCAATCGCGCACTACACGACATAAAAGGATTGATAAGAATTGTAAGCAGGCGATCCGATGGATTTTCAAGTGTGCGTGTAGCCATGATGGCGGGCACATTGCATCCGAAGCCCATAATCATCGGGATAAAAGATTTGCCGTGCAACCCGATCCGGTGCATCACTTTGTCCATGAGAAAGGCAATACGGGCCATGTAGCCGGTGTCTTCCATAATGGCAATAAACAGAAAAAGAATGAGAATGTTTGGCAAAAACACAAGCACCCCACCAACGCCACCAATAATACCATCAACTAATAAATCCTTGAACCATCCGTCGCTCATGATGGTGGCAACCTGCTCACCAATCCATCCAACACCAAGTTCCATCCAATGCATGGGAAATGAACCCACAAAAAATGTTGAGAAAAACATGAGCCAGATGAAAAACAGAAAAATCGGAAACCCCAAAAAGCGATGGGTCAGAATACGATCTATACGTTGGGTTACCGATGAAAAGGAATCTTTTCTGACACCCGGCCGGTACGTCTCCTTTAAAGCACCGGCAATGAAACCATAGCGGGCATCGGCAATCAGCGATTCGGTATCGGTGTGATAAATGGCTGCAATGTTATCTGATTCATATTTTGCGGAATCAAGCACCTGCTCAAATCCGGGTCTCGATGCAGCCTGTAATGCCTCCTTGTCTTTTTCCAAAAGTTTTATTGCGTAGAATCTGGCAGAGATTACTTCTTTCAGAAAATGGCTCTCTGTCATCTGTTCCGATATCTTTGCAATGGCATTTTCAATCTCCATGACAAAACGAATTTCAGCTCTGCGCAAGGGTTCGTGCTGCTTTTCGTATAATTCAACCACCTTCGAGAACAATTCATTCACGCCTTTGTTCCGATGACCCACAGTAGGCTGAAAAGGAATTCCAAGCATTTCGCCCAGTTGTTTGTGGTCGAAATAATCGCCTTTGGCCAGCAACTCATCATGCATATTCAGCGCTGCAATAATCGGAATATCAAGCTCCATCAGCTGTGTAGTGAGAAACAGATTTCGCTCGAGATTCGACGCATCAATTACATTAATAATAAAATCGGGCGGCGATGATATCAGTTGCTTTCGGACAAACAACTCCTCGGGACTGTAGGCCGACAAAGAATATGTTCCGGGTAAATCAATCAGATTGATTTTATAATCTCTGAATTTAAAGGAACTGGTTTTGGCTTCAACTGTAACTCCGCTGTAATTTCCCACATGTTCGGTCGATCCCGAGGCAAAATTGAATAAAGTTGTTTTTCCGCAGTTCGGATTACCAACAATGGCTATATCAATTTCCTTCGAACGCTCAATGGCTCTGCGTTCAAGCATCTCCGGATTTAAACCGTCTTTTAATTGCAACCCATTGGTACCCAATTCCGACTCGCTGTGAAGCATTTCTTCGGTGGCAATTTCAATCGAGCGCGCCTCGCTCCGGCGCAGACTGATATCATAATCCATCAGCCTGTACTCTACCGGATCCTGCAATGGTGCTTTGCGAACTACCTCAACCCGCCGTCCAGGAGTAAAACCCATCTCAATCACGCGCTTCCGGAAAGCACCGCTCCCTTTTACCTTTACTACATAGCCGGCCTGACCGGGATTCAGTTCGTTCAGTGTCATTATTTAGAATCAGTTAAAATAATAAACAAATGTAGTACTTTTTTCGAATTGATTTCAACGCAGAACATGATATAAAACAAACCGGCGCAAAACAGCATTCAGACTGTCCTGCGCCGGAACAATAAGGTGCAATTACTTTATTTCAACAAAGCTGAAATAGCTGTCCTGATCGCCGGTGAAGCGCAGACCATACAGTCCTTCAGCATAAGAGCCAACATTGATTGACTGCTGCTGAAGTGGATTTTCGATAGTAAACAACACGCTGCCGGTCATTGAAATGAGTTCAATTTTTTGAATGGCAGGCAGAACCAGCGGGTCGAACTGAATATTCATAATATCATCGGCCGGATTCGGGAACACGGTGATTTTTCCGTTATCAAATGCTTCCTGAATTCCAACGGGACTTGAGACATAATAGAACTCAAAACCATCGGCGCGAAGCATATCATCTGACTGGAAGACTACGTAAGCTGAAGGGCCCCAGACCAGGATTTCCTGCGGCAGGTCAAATCCGGTAACGGTGGTCACCAAAGGATCGGAGGTTGATGTACCATTAAAAACAAACACATTGTCCATTCCATCGTCGAGGGCCATCTGAGTAAAGTGGATATAGATCAGACCAGCACCCGGAGGTTGAATAGTCCATGAACAATTGCTTTGGTTGCCGTATTTATTGGCTCCGCTTCCATCCGTAATGGTATCGCTGGCGGCAGTGTATATTGTTGATGGCTGACAGTATTCAATATCACCGGTTGGTGGTTCAACGCCAAAAATGGCAGCCTGACTCTCATCAAAACCAAGCATGTTATTCAGGGTGAAGTATCCATTGGAAGAACCTCCCCAGCCCCAATTAATGTGGAGTTTATTGCTGTTGTCAATTCCATCACACACAAAGGCATGGCCACCGCCGGTGCTTTGGCCACTATAGTAAATTGGTCTGCGGCTTTTCAGATCGTTTGTAATAACCCAGATCCAGTTATCATCGGTGAATACATCCGTGTCGACATAAAATGCATAGGGTGCATAAACAAAATGATCAACCAGTGCAGTAGCAGCATCTGAAGACTGAGCTCCGGAGCCGTCGAACGCATAGCCCATATTGACCGAAACACCGCAATGATACAGCAATTTGGCAATTTCAGCATGATCGGAATTGATGGAATTCGGCATGTTTGCCCAATCATAGGTGGCAGTGCTGAAATCCACAGATAAATTTGAATAGGAACCGGTTCCATAAATATTCGAGCCCTGACCGGACGGGGGATAGTTGTGATATTTCATCACCTGCCCCATGGCGGTAGCCACGCAACCTGCATAACAACGGCCGCAGGGGCCATTTACATGCAGGGGAGCCATACCGTTGTAATAACAATCCTGATTCCAGGTAGTTGCCAACAGCGGAGTTACAGCCGATTTCAGGTATACCGGCTGTTCGCCCGATTTCGATAGCATTTTCCATTCTTCGCTGACCTTTGCATCCGGAGCCAATGATTTATCAATTGCTTTTTTAATTCCAGCCTCGCATCCCAGAAAATAAGCTTCGACCGGCGGCGGTAATTGCTCACCGAGTCCCGATTCAAATGAATAGGCAACCACAGGCGGCACCGCTTTATTTCCAGCTATTACTACAAACGAAGTGTTTTCTTCGTTGGTGAAAAAATACAGATTCTCCAATCCTTTTTCAGCATACGAAACAGATTTAATATTTTCGCTGCGCGCCGATTTTGCAGTCATAAATTTCTGTGCAAGTGAGAGCGCTTCGGATTGGCTGATGTTCTGAGCCAGCAAAATGGTTGATGTGAAAATCAACACGACAAAAGAGCAAAGTTTCATTGGAAAATGTTTAATACAAAGTTACGAAATTTAATCTGAAGACAATCAGACCAGCAACAGGTTGCTGCATTTTTTAATATCGGTAAACCAAACTGTCAGTTTACGGTTGAAATAAAAAATAAATATCATCTTTTTATCCAATATAACACGTCTTTAATCTGTTATTTTCCGTTAACTGATCCATATTACACAATACATGATTTCAGCTTTCACCAAGCAGGATTTTTACTACATTAGCAATAGTAAATTCATGCTTATGAAAGTTCCGGCATTCATCCTTTTTTCATCATTTCTGCTGACAGCCCATGCGCAACACACCAATATTGTCATAGGAACAACCAATGACCCAGAGGAACCAACCATCATGGTGAATCCGAAAAACACCATGGAAATGGTTGTCGGTGCCAATCTTGACAATTATTATCTCAGTATCGACGGCGGATTGACCTGGACACACGGCACTCTCACATCCAGTCATGGAGTCTGGGGCGATCCGGTTGTGGTTTGCGACACCGCCGGTGCATTTTATTTCTTTCATCTTTCGAATCCAGCCAGTGGCAACTGGATTGACCGCATTGTCTGTCAAAAGCTTGATTCATTGAATGGCAGCTGGAACGATGGCACCTATACCGGATTAAACGGCACCAAAGCTCAGGATAAACAATGGGCTGTGGTTGACCGGAAAACAAATACCATTTACATGACCTGGACACAGTTTGATGATTATGGAAGCTGGCTTTCGACCGACAGCACCACCATTTTATTTTCAAAATCGACTGACGGAGGTCAGACCTGGGATCCGGTAAAACGTATCAACAAAGTTGCCGGTGACTGTATTGACAGCGATAATACCGTTGAGGGCGCGGTGCCAGCGGTTGGACCCAACGGCGAAGTATATGTTTCATGGGCCGGCCCCGTAGGGTTGGTTTTCGACCGCAGCACCGATGGCGGAACTACGTGGCTTGATGATGACATTTTTGTTGCGCCCATTGGTGGCGGATGGGATTATATAATCCCGGGTATCAATCGCGCCAACGGACTTCCGGTTACGGTATGTGATACCAGTCAGGGACCGCATCGGGGAACTATTTACATCAACTGGAGCGATCAGACCAACGGCGTTGATAATACCGATGTATGGCTTGTAAAAAGTACCGATGGTGGAAACACGTGGTCAGCTCCGATGCGCGTTAATGATGACACAACGGCCACTCAGCAGTTTTTCACCTGGATGACCATCGATCAGACAAACGGTTATTTGTGGTTTGTGTGGTACGACCGCCGGAATTACACCGATACCCGCACCGATGTGTACATGGCCTGTTCGAAAGATGGCGGACAAACATTTGAAAATTTTATAGTGAGTGAATCCCCCTTTACTCCAAACGATGGAATTTTCTTTGGCGATTACACCAACATAACTGCACACAATGGCGTTGTACGTCCCATCTGGACACGGCTTGAGAGTGGTCAGCTCAGCGTATTGACAGCCATTACCGATACCACATTGAGCATCAATGAAACTTTTTCAATTCCTGATCCCGACATAGAAGTTTTTCCGAACCCATCGGAAGGCTCATTCTGCCTTGCTTTCAAGATGCATACTGTTACACCTTTCGTCGTGGAGTTACTCGATATTACCGGCAACACCATTGCAAAACTCTACGAAGGAATTACGCAAACCGGACGGCAGATACATTATTTCAATGCAGCCGACTACAGCCTGCAGAGCGGTGTTTACTTTGTTGCAGTTCACAGCAATGAAAAAACATTCCTGAAGAAATGGGTGCTGGTTGAGTAAACTGATTATAATTCAATATCCAGCACCGACGGGCAATGATCGCTGTGCAAGGCATCGGGCCAGATTTCGGCGCTTTTCAGCTTCGAGCGCAGCGATTCGGTAGCCATGATATAATCGATTCTCCAGCCCTTGTTGTTGGCGCGTGCATTGGCGCGGAAGCTCCACCATGTGTAATTGTGCGGCTCATTATTAAAATGCCGGAAACTGTCGATGTAATCGTGACTTAAAAATTTAGTCATCCAGGCGCGCTCCTCGGGCAGGAAGCCGGAACTTTTTGCATTGCCCACCGGATCGTGGATATCAATATTTTCGTGAGCAATATTGTAATCGCCGCACAAAAGCAGATTGGGTCTTTCTTTTCGCAGTTCCTGCACATAATCGAGAAATTTATCCAGCCAGATCATTTTAAAAGCCTGACGTTCATCGCCTGATGTGCCCGAAGGATGATACGCCGAAACGATGCTCAGATCGCCATAGTCGGCACGGATAAAGCGACCTTCGAAATCATATTCAGGAATTCCCATACCTGCTTTAACCAGATCGGGTTGAATTTTGGTAAGAATGCCAACGCCGCTGTAGCCCTTCTTTTGAGCGCTGAAGAAAAACGATTTATAACCAATGGCTTCAAATTCCATAGCAGGAATCTGATCGGGTTGCGCCTTGAGTTCCTGCAGACAAACCACATCGGCATTGCTTTGCGCCAACCATTCAATAAATCCTTTACCAATGGCTGCGCGGATTCCGTTTAAATTATAAGTGACAACTTTCATGTTTATTTCTGAGGTAATAATTTTTTCAATTCAACAGGATCGGAAATTTTCACAACCGGATACACGCAATACTCCTGATCGCGGTACTGTGTGCGGTTATACACCCAGTTCATCTGCGCCCACTGATTGGCAGCAAAGGCCGGATCATTTTTCTTCAATTCATCAAACTCCGCTTTCAACGCGGGATTTTCAGCAAACATTTTTTCTGCTAAAGGTTCCAATACATACATTTCGCCATATTCTTTCTGTTCAAAAACGGCGTTGAAAAAACCCCACTTCAGAAAACTGTCTTCCGAAGCGGCATCGAGCAACCATGCAAGTACTTTGATTTTGGGCTGCTTTACCAAAACCAAAGCAGAACCCTGATGAATATGTACAACTGTATCAAAATCATGCGGCGTGAAATCTGGTCTGAAACGTCCTTCGTAGCTACCCGGAGGGAATTTTACATTCGTCATTTTTGTTGCAACAACACGTACCGATGGAACTTCCGGCAACGTTATAACGCTTACTCCATGCAGTTTTACACGATTAATCACTTCAGTCCATTCCACCGGAATAACATAAGCCAAAGGAAGATAAATGCTGTCACTTACATAGACTTTTCCAAACAAGGGAATTTTCCACGTGACCGGTTTTGTATTGTCATATTTGTAATAAACACCGCCGGTGATGCTGCTTTTCAGCGTGTCGAACTCCATTCCGAGAAAATCAATCATGGTGCTGTCCTTCATGTCGGTATCCAATGCAATGGGAAAAGAAGACGTGACAAATTTGTCCGAAATACGCTCCTGATCAGCACCCCGGAGAACTGACAGGAATGATTCCCGATTGTTATACAGAAATGTAAAAGTATGTTCAATCATGTTTTGTGTTGCATCGACACGGACTTTATAGGGCTTCAGCATATGCGTTTCTATCAGTAAACACGGGCGATCCGATAGAATGGTGTATCCGTGCGACAGCATCGGACGCGAGCCGTAAGTCAATAAACCACTGCGTGGATTGTGCCATTGACGAAACGCCACATACGGGAAAATGGGCATGCCATCATTGCTCATTTCATCAGAAACAAACGGAATGTATTGTTTGGTACACCATGCAGCCACAGCCGGGTTCAGCGTTTGGAAAGCATCCAGTCCGTAGGTCAGCGGATACTGATAATCGGCGCCATCGGTGGTATGACAATCGATCAGAAAATCGGGATTGATTTCGTTGTACAATTTCAGCCAGGACTGCATTTCGGGCGCATCGGCCTTCATAAAATCACGGTTCAGGTTCAGATTCTGTGCGGTGGTGCGCCAACCCATCTGCTCCGGTCCGTTTTGATTGATGCGGTTATAGGGGCCAAAACGCTTTAGTCCATCCACATTGAAGCATGGAATAAAAACAATGCGGGCATGCTGTAACATTGATTTCATCTCAGGTTCGGTCATCATGTCACGCAGAAAAAGGAATCCTGCTTCAACGCCTTCAGGCTCGCCGGGATGAATTCCTGACTGAATCCACAACGTTATTTTATCGGCATTTTTCGAACCATCGTCAATCAGTAAATATGGCAAATCATCTCCCTGAGCCGATTTTCCGAATGATTTATAAACAACTTCGTTGTATAAAGAATCTGTCAACCTGCAATAATGAATAATTTCATCATAGGTCATGGTTACATTCTGATCTTTCGATTCGTAAGGAATAGTGAAGGTTTTCGTTTGCGCTACAACCTGTGAGGCAAACAAAAAAAACAGGGAAATTATTAAAACAACTCTCATGTGATTCATTTTTCTTTTTCTTCGGATCCAAGTGCGTTTTTCGCGATTTCAATTGCAAGATTAAGCTTGCTTTCCAGCGTCTTTTTATCGGGCAAAACAGTCAAATATTCAGCAACTTTTATTTGCTCATGATTATCAAGCATCAGGTAACTAATTTGTTCTTTCGACTTCTTGCTACATAGAATTAATCCAATTGGTGCCTTTTCACCTTCTTTCTGCTCATTATGTTCAAGCCATCTTAAATACAGTTCCATCTGACCTTTGTATTCAGCTTTGAATTTATCAAGTTTCAGGTCAATAGCCACAAGTCGTCTCAAACCTCGATGAAAAAACAGCAAATCAATTTTGAAATCTTCATCGTCAATTACAATACGCTTTTGCCGCGCAATAAAAGCAAAATCGCTTCCCATTTCTATGAGAAAATTCTGAAGATTGGCCAGAATTGCTGACTCCAGATCTTTTTCGCTGTAGCTGTCGTGTAATCCCAAAAAGTCGAGCACATAAGGGTCGCGAAAAACAAGATCAGGAGACATTTTTTCATCATCTTTCAACTTTATTAAATCTTCAGAAATTGTCTTTTCTGGTTTCCTGCTGATAGCTGTACGCTCAAAAAGCAATCTGTCAATTCTCTCCTGCAGGGTGCGAACGCTCCAACGTTCGTATATGCATAATCGACTGTAAAATTCACGTTTTAAATTGTCAGGAATATATATTAAAAAACAAATATGAGACCAACTCAATTGTGCAGACATCGTCTGCACAATTTCAAACGATGGATATAATTCATTGAATTTAATAAAGTTGTGAATATTTCTCTTGCTAAATCCCTTGCCGAATTTTTCACAAAGTGTTGCACTTAATGACTTAATAATATTTTGTCCATATTTTGCACGACCATTTTGAATAAAATCATCATTAATTGATTTTCCTATTTTCCAGTACAGCATGACCAATTCACTGTTGACAGAAAATGCGACACGCTTTCGTGCCTGTCCAATCAACGAAATAATCGACTCTAATAGTTCTGAATTCTTGGTG
>CAYSCE010000030.1:0-16415 GCA_964429475.1 uncultured Bacteroidaceae bacterium
TATTACTGCGTAAAGCATGCAGATTGCGATAATCATATTCATCATCACTTTTCTGGGTATCATTTTCACCCGGCTGCCTTTTATGAATATTGACCGGCCTTCGGCTGCCTTTTTCGGGGCTGTGGCCATGGTTCTTTTCGGCGTACTGTCTCCTTCCGAAGCGCTCACAGCCATTGATTTCAACACCATAGCATTGTTGCTCGGCATGATGATCATTATTGCCGTCATGCAGCTCGATGGCTTCTTCAACTGGCTGGCCTCGATAACCATGGGTATAGCCGGAAACCAGCGCCGGCTGCTGACCATCATTGTTCTGGTCACTGGTTTTGCTTCGGCATTTATGGTCAACGATGTGGTGGTACTGATGTTTACACCGGTTGTAATTGCCATCTGCGTTCAATCGAAATTAAATCCGGTGCCTTATCTGATCGGAGTTATTCTTTCATCAAATATTGGATCGGCCATGACCATCACCGGCAATCCGCAAAACATGCTGATCGGCATCAGTAGCGGAATTTCGTATGCCCGTTTTTTATGGCTGCTGGCACCGGTTTCAATCATCGGAATGTTTATCATTATTCCAATTATCCGATGGCTCTATAAAAAAGATTTTCAGGAAAAAATCAAGGTCGACTGCCCTCCGCGGACATTTGGTTTCAAGCTCCGGAAAATGCGTTGGTCAATTCCGGTTTTTGCATCGGTGGTAGTGTTGTTTTTCATCGGCAAACCACTCGGATTGTCTATTCCGGTCATTGCACTGGCAGGCGCCTCTGTGATTTTATTGGTGGGACGCATTAAACCGAGCAACGTCATAAAAAAAGTCGATTGGGTACTGTTGCTTTTCTTTGCCGGCCTGTTTGTGGTAGTTCATGGCTTTGAAAAATCAGGTGCACTCACCCCCATGCTTGACTTTTTCAAACTCACCAACGATGCCCCCGGATTGGCTGCTGTTCACGGAATCAGCCTGGTGGCTTCGCAAATTGTGAGCAATGTTCCTTTTACCGTGGCATTTTTACCTTTTTTACAACAAGCCAACAACGAAATGCTGTGGATTGCGCTGGCATCGGCCTCTACTCTGGCCGGCAATGCAACCATCATCGGCGCAGTAGCCAATATTATTGTCATCGAATCGGCTGCGAAACATGGTATTAAAATCCGGTTTTTTGAGTTTCTGAAACCAGGTATTATTGTTACAGTAGTAACGCTGATTCTGTCGTTCGGAATTCTGTATCTACGTTATTTCATTAATTAGCATAAATCGCATTAGAACAGGCTTTTCATCATGTTTTCCAAGTGAAAAACGGCTGATATTATCCTAAATAATTTAGTTTTCAAAACAAACATTTCTCTCCACCAAACGCCCGATTTTTTACATCAACGGGCTATGATTACACCATTCGTCTGATTTTGCCGATTTAAGGCGTATGTAACAATTTTACACACATAAGCGTCCAATGTGCGGTATTGGTAGAAAAGTATTGTATTCACTCTGCCAATGACGTAATTTTATTTCAGAAGCACCAATTAAAAACTCAAACGTCATGAAAACACTTGCTTTTTTTTCACTCTGCACAATGCTTTTTGCATTCCAGACACAGGCATCGGGTGTAAAGGACTCCACCTCTTTTGATTCAGATCCGACCGGACATTATATTGTTTGCACCGTTAATAATAATGCAACAACTTTTTATTCTGTCGGCACTGAATCATCAACAGTTTCCTGCACCTGCACCGAAGTATTTACTACTCCGGATGTGAAAGTAATTTCGAATCCCGACACACACACCATCCTTGTCAAGGGTGCACTGGAAGGTGACCTTATTTACATATTAAATAATGAAGGTAAGGCCTTAATGACTCTTGAAGCAGCAGCAAATGATCCCCGCATTGATGTCAGCAGTCTTGCGCCGGGCACCTACACCATTGGTGTACAGCCCAACTAAAGGCATTGACTATTCAATGAAACACAAAGTATTTCAAAACCGGCAATCAATTGTTAATGAAAAAATATTCATCGCATTGCGGCATTGTAAAGGCTGAGCGCCAAATTCAACAGTGATATACCGCAATTATCAGAATCATGGTTGGTTTATTTTACCCCGGCGCCGTGAGGTCAGCCGGGGTTTTTCATGCCCTTGCACTAATTTCAGTTCTTTAGAAATACCTTACGGACTGTGGTATCCGACAACACTTCAACCATGTACATGCCCGGTTGCAGCATGCTGACATCCAACTGAACCTGATCATCAATCCCGCTTTCAGTGCGCATAACCAAACGTCCGTCGGAACTCAGAATTCTGATTTCACAATTCGTGTCAAAAGAAAAAATCAGATTCAGTTTGTCGCCAACAGGATTTGGATAGACCTTAAAATCATTGTCAGATTCAACAATTGAAGTCAGCTGCTCAACATAGATCCCATCGGAGCAAACCGTGTCGGAATGCAGTCCGGCGCCATTCACAGTATATACAAAAGTGTAGTACATTCCATTGCTGATAAAGGCTCCAATATTTTCAATACTATCGTTGGAAGAAACAAATCCATAATTGCTGGTGTCGCCACAATAAGCGCCCATACTAAAATAATAATTTACCACATTGCTGTTTGGATCTGCAGAAGCAGCACAGGCTGTATTGTTCTGAAGAATTCCCGAATAATACAGCGTGTCGAAATCGGATTGTGTCGGAGTATACACATCGCCAACCCAGGCCGGCGCAGTAGGTTTTGTATAATCAATATTCACATCGGCACCAACAGCCGTCGAAAACAAATTGACCTCATCAAGTACAATGGATTTAATCCTGCAAGAAGGCGTCGATGGGTTGGGATTCTGCCACTGCACCATATCAAGCGAATCCGGACCAACTGTCACCATCTCTGATGCAGAGCGGCTTTGATAGACTTTTACGTCATCGTACCAGGCTTTACTGTTTCCAACGCGCAGCGAAAAGCCGCTTCCTGACTTCAATGGCGTGGCATCGGTCCACGAAGTAACAAGTACATCGTTCACCCAGGCCGCATTGTATCCTGTTTCCGGATCATACATGATTTTGACATCATACCAGGTGTCCACCACAAACGGATAAGCAACATCGGTTTTCAGATTGTAAGTATTATTTACATATTCATACAACTGAACCCGTTGATTATCCAGGCGGAAATAGGCCATGTAATTGTTTTCGCGGTTGCTCTGCGACATGTCGCTGCAGAAATAGTGCGCACCGATTCTGCGATTATTGGTAGCATCGGCTGCACCGAATTTCAATTGCCAGTGATACAACCACAGATGGCTGCTGTCCTGCGGAAGCGAAATCGCCAGGTTGGTATTTCCAAGTGTTGAATCAGTCTGCAACAGATGTCCGTTGTCCCATGTCCAGTTTCCTAGATACGAAGTCCAGTCAGCAGGAACCGAGGTGTTATAGTTTTCATTTATAAAACCAGCCTTGTTGTTTCCATTCCAGTCGGCGCCATTGAATTGCAACACCTGCCAGAAAGAATTTTTCAGTGCATTGTTGTCGGCATCAGTAAAAGAAACTCCGAAGTCATCGGTCTGCCAACCCGACGGCGCATTGATGGCCGTTGTCGGCGCTATATTATCTGTCGAACAATTCCAGATGGCTGTATAGCCTGCATTCTGTGTAGCATTGTCGCTGTGAAATTCAAGGGTCAGGGCATTTCCACTCGCTGTAACAAGTCCGGGTGAAGTTGTTCCACTATAGCCACCAATGAGGGCTGCCGCCGTTGATGTTCCGTCATAAATCCAGAGAGAATCATAACCCGATTCAAGATTGAATTCGGTGAAGTTTAAACTCACACCTGTTGCACCTGTTGGTTGAATGGTGTAAACAAAATCCTCATACGCATAGTGTGTGCGCGTTGGTCCGCCCAGATCCCAGATGGTATCTGTGCAGGGAACCACAGCACAATCGGAAAATTTATCAGCAATCAGATCCCAGAAATCGGTATAGCCGTCATCGTAGGCCAGCGCCCAGATACCGATACCTCCGATATCACGAATATTGACCAGGTCGAAACGATGATCCATGGCTTCGGCATCGGTTACCCATGCCTGGTAGTTGAGCCCCCCTGAAGCATAAGTCCAATAGGATGAAAGGCTATTCACATCCCATCCCCGGTTTGCTGCAGTATAATTTCCGGAAGAGTTCAGGCGAATTGTTTTATATGTTCGTGAATTTCCTGTTGCGCTGGTAGACGAAGGCACGGTCAATGCAGCAGTCTGCCACTCAAATCCATAATAAGGAACTCCCATCAACAATTTTGCAGGAGTCATGCCCGCATGCAAATAATAGGTGATTGTTTTTGAAAGTGTATAATTATACGAAGTCTGAAAATTATAAAGCGGATCCGTTGGACCAGCTGTGCCGCTGCCACCGTAATAATAATCATAGCCCATAAAAATAAACAAATCAACATAAGGATTGAGAGCCGGTATGTCCCAGGTCCCGCCCCAATCAACAGCAGGCATGGCAATGGAAAGTTCAGCCCCCGGAATGCGCGTATGCAGCGAGTCGCAAATGCGCTGAACAAATGTTGTCAGTGCTGTTTTATGAGAGCTGCTGACCCCTTCAAAATCCAGATTAATTCCATCAGCACCACGCGCCTGCACAGCATTGATCAGATTTGTAATCAGATTCGTCTGGGCTGTAGTGCTTCCAAAAAAAGTGGTATGATCAGTTGCATCAAACATAGTTACACACAGATGTACACGCGTTCCGTGCGCTTGAGCAGAATCCACAACCGGTGCTGTCAAAAAACTGTTTGTCACTGTAATGGCACCCGTTGATGCATTGAATTCATAATTAAAATAACACAGGTCCGACAGCAGGTTCCACTGATAATTATTGGCGACACTGCTTCCCACCCACGAAGGATGCCAGCCAAACACACGCTTGTTTAATGTGCAGCCCGTGTTTTTCAAACTCTTTGGCATAGCCGCCGCCAAAGTATCTGTATTGCCATGTACAGCATAATACTCCGATTCCATTTGATGGATTGAAACCGGTTGCTGAGCAAAAACAAATACAACAGTACAGAAAAATAAACAGAATAAAAACCCCCTCATAATAAATATTTTTTCAAATGTAATAAATCTCCGAAAATATAAACCATCGTTTTATTCGTCACTTTATTCGTCACTATTTGACGAATTTATTGACGATTTATTTGACGACTTAATGTTATATAAGTGTTATTGTTAGGATGTTGGAGATATTTTTTGATGAATTATTGTATATTTGTGGAGTTATTTTGGTGAATTATAAATGGAGACAGCCATGAAAGAAAGTGAAGAACTGGAATTCAAAACAAGTTTTGGCGAAGAAACCGAAATCATTGAATCGCTTTGTGCCTTTGCCAATCGCAGAGGTGGAACTGTCATGGTAGGAATGAACGATGATGGCGAGCCCGTCAATCTTGTTATTGGCAAAAAAGCCATTGAAAAACTCACCACCAGAATCAAAGAAAACTGTGATCCGGTCATATATCCTTCGATTGTTGTTAAAACACACGGATTGTACGAAATCTGTGAAATCACCGTCAAAGAATCCGAGCAAAAACCCGTGTTTGTTTCAGGTAAAGCCTTTATCAGAGTTGGCAAAAGCAATGTCAAAATTAAAAGTGACGAATTAAGAAGCATGATTCTGAGATATGCTCAACCCGATTTCGACAAAAGACTTTGTAGTGAAAAACTTTCTGAGTTGATAGTGAGTCCGCGTGTACTTGAGGTTCTGGCTGCAAAAAATGAGAATTTCAATCCGATTGAGTTTATCAAAAAAAACAAACTCGAGCATCGTGGAATGCTGACCAATGCGGCCTACTTGTGTTTTACCGAAAAAAACACGGAGTATGTCAATGCTTGTGTAAAGGCAGGCAGGTTTAAAGGCACCGATATGGTAACCATCATCGATATGACCTTGTTTGATGATGGCCTGTTGGCTGTTACGGAGCAGGCTATGGCTTTCATCAGAAGAAACATCAGGATGGGAGTCGAGTTTGACGGAAGTATTCAAAGAATCGAGAAATGGGAATATCCGCTTGAGGCACTCAGGGAAGTCATTGTGAATGCCATTATTCACAGGGACTATACCGATAAAAGCCAGATTCAGATCCGCATTTTTGACGACAGACTTCAAGTCTGGAGCCCGGGGATACTTCCCAGAGACCTGACTCCTGAGGAAATCATCAGGGAAAACCGGTCGGTACCCAGAAACACTGCCCTGGCCGGGATTTTTTATAACACCAGACAAATTGAGTCGTGGGGATCGGGATTTCCCAGAATCTTCAGTGAATCTGAAAAACATGGCGAAGTCACCGTTTCAATGAAGCATGTCGATAATTTTTTTGTTGTTTCTTTCATAAAAAAGGTGACGGAAAAACCTGAAGTGAAGAAGAAATACGATGTTTTTAATGATCCTGCTGATGTTGAGTACAAACCGCTGAAACCGGTATTTTCATTGCCTCAGATTGCCGGGTTGAACAAACCTCAGTTGCTGGTGTACAAAACAATTTGTGCCAACCCGGGTGTGATGGCCAAGGATTTATCGGTCATGCTGCAGATTCCCTTCGGATCAATCGACCGGCATGTGAGGGTTTTACTGAAAACCGGCTACATTGTTCGCAAAGGGAGTAAAAAAACCGGCGGCTATGTGGCTGTAAAATAAATTAAGTTGAGCGAAACCGGAATACTTCGCTCAGCTTTATTAATTTTGTTTGTCAATACAACGCTGGTGAAGAAGATTCTTGTTTTATGTCCTTACCCCGAAAACTGCGCTCCAAGCCAACGCCTGAAGTATGAGCAGTATTTTGGCGAGTTCCGCAAAGCGGGTTTTGATATTACCGTGTCTTCTTTCGTAAACCGGGGATTCTGGAAAATCATTTATAGACCCAATCATTGGCTGGCTAAGGCGTTTTATACCTGCTGCGGTTATTTGCATCGCACAATGGATATATTCCGTTTGAGACGTTACGACATCGTATATGTGCATTTATGGGTTACGCCTCTCGGATTTCCTTTCTACGAATGGCTTGTAAAGCGATTCTCGCGTGCAATGGTGTACGATATTGATGATATGATTTTTCTCGGACATTCAAGTCAGGCCAATCATATGCTGCAAAATCTGAAAGGCCGGAAAAAGATGTCATATCTGATGAAGTCAGCTAATCATGTTATCACAAGTACGCCTGCGCTGGAAGAGTTTGCCCGGAAATACAACAATCAGGTTTCGGATATTCCCACCACATTGCAGGTTGATCGGTTTACACCTAAAACCAATTATGAGATAAAAGACGAACTCATTCTCGGGCATAGTGGCAGCCATAGTACTTCGAAATATCTGAAGTCAATTGAGCCGGTGTTTGAGAAATTGCTGCAATCGGGTATAAAATTCAAAGTGCTGGTAACGGGTGATGCTGATTTCTGTTTTTCAAACCGCGAAATACCGGTTGAAAGTAAAGCCTGGTTTGCCGAAGACGAGGCGAGTGATTTATTGCAAATGGATGTCGGTTTATATCCGCTCACCGATGAACCCTGGGTGTATGGGAAACGGGGTGGAAAGGCGCTTTTGTATATGGCTGCCGGATTACCGGTGATTGCCACTGCCATTGGCACTAATTCAGAAACCTTCAGCGACGGTAATACGGCGTTGCTGGTAAAAGTGAATGACGTGGACGGATGGGTTGATGCTATTACAAAACTATCAGCAGACGAGTCTTTACGTCGCAGGCTGGGCACAGCTGCCCGAAATGCGGTACATGCACAGTTTTCGGTGGCAGCCAATAAGGACAAATATTTAAAAGTTCTTAATCAGGCAATTACAAAACAAACACAGGTCTGAAAAGAAATTTTTGACAAATATTTCCATCTTCACTATTTTTCAGAATAAATTTTTATATATTTGCCGACTTTTTTAGACTAAGTATCTAAGAAAGGCGAAAAATTTGATTTTTGCGTTGAAATATTTAATTTTTGCAACAAAAGGGAGGATATTATGTATTGGACTTTAGAACTTGCTTCCAAACTCGAAGACGCTCCATGGCCGGCCACCAAAGAGGAGCTGATTGATTTTGCCATCCGCTCGGGAGCTCCCATGGAATTAATCGATAATCTTAAAGAAATTGAGGACGACGAGGAAGTTTTTGAAAGCATCGAGGATCTTTGGCCAGATTACCCGACAAAAGACGATTTTTTCTTCAACGAAGATGAATACTAAAATTTCAAGCCGCTTTAATGCGGCTTTTTTTATCACTGTTGCTATTTTGTAAAAGTTATTTCCATTTATATTACATAGAATATTTATATTTGAAGTGTAAAAAAATCTGTTGGAAAATTCAACCGCAAATATCGCTCAGTCTTTAAGCAAATCCGCTTTCGAAGATTTGTTCCGCAAGGAATTCAAAGGGCTGGTGTATTTTTCGATGAAGTACGTGAAGGATATGGATGCTGCCCGCGGTATAGTGCAGGATGCTTTTATTATGTTGTGGGACAAACGCGACAGCATGGATATGGCCCGCAATCCGAAATCGTATCTCACAACGACCATCTACACGCGTTCGCTCAACTATCTGCGCGACAACAAAAAATTTGACAAGAATATTGTTGAATTCGAAGAGTTGCTCGATTCAGGCTCGCAGAGCGCCGATTCGGCTTTGCTGGGCAAAGAATTAAAGACAAAAATCGATGAGGCCATCAACGAGCTTCCGGAAAAATGTCGCGAAGTATTTATGCTCAGCCGTTTCGAAAACATGAAATATCAGCAGATTGCAGACACGCTGCAGATTTCGGTTAAAACAGTGGAGGCACAAATGTCGAAAGCTTTGGCACATCTTCGGTCGAGGCTGGGGCCTTATCTGCCGGTGCTGTTGCTCATGCAGTGGGGCTTTCAGGAAATGTTCAGGTTTTTCAACAACTAAATAAGGGTAAACATTGTCTCAGGTGTAATAGAAAAGAAGAAACACGAAAATGAACTCCGACAACACATATCATATTTCACTCATCAACCGCTATCTGGCGGGTGAAGCCTCGGAGAATGAAATATCGGAGCTGTCGGACTGGCTGCTGGCCGATCCTGAGAATAAAAAGCTGTTTGCTGAGCATAAAAAAATCAACGATGCGGTGATGCAGGAAATGATCGAAAGCAAAGTTGACCTCGATGCAGAATGGGATATTATTCAGAAAAAAATAGTGCAACATGGCGGAAAGTCGGTTGCGTTTGTTCCTGAAAAGAAAAACCCGATGCGGATTATCTGGCGGGTGGCAGCCGGACTTGTTTTGCTTCTGACTATCGGATTTTTACTGAAGATGATTATCTTCGATCAGCCTGAACAGAAACAGATTATAGCCAGCACCGGTGTGATTGAAGCTACCCTTCCCGACGGGACCAGCATCACACTCAATAAAGGATCTGTTCTTTCCTACCCCGAACAATTCGCCGGCGATCTACGCGAAGTTGAGCTGAAAGGCGAAGCTCACTTTTCGGTAAAACATAATCCTGCCATGCCGTTTATTGTGTCGGCGGGCGATTTGCGTGTTGAAGTGCTTGGAACAAAATTCTACATCAACACCAATGCGCCGGGCGGAAAAATTCAGGTGATTCTGCTCGAAGGAAGTGTGGCAACCTATTATAAAGACTCACCCGAAAACAAAACCATTCTGAAACCAGGCGAGAAAGCCGAATTTACGCCAACCACCAAAAAAATTGAGACCACCACGCAATATGAAAAGTATTTTATGGTGTGGAAAACACGCAGCATGAAATTCGAAAATGAGCGCCTCGACCGCGTTGTGTATACCATTTCGCGCGCATACAATCAGAAAATCACACTGGTCAATCCGGCCATTGGAAATTGCAGACTCACTGTGTCGTTCGAAGGTCAGACACTTGAATCGGTCCTTAAAGTGCTGGGTTCAACCCTCGAGCTTAAAGTAACCAAGCGCGGCGATGAAATTCTGGTGGATGGAAAGGCTTGTGAATAATCTTTATATTTTTGTGTCATGTTCTGTACAAAAGCGATACGGCAAATTCTGCTTTTTGCAATTCTCATTGCAGGATTTTCATCCTATTCATATTGTCAGGATCTGAATAAAAAAATCACGCTGCAGCTTTCGAATGTTACATTACATAAGGCATTGGATGAAATACACAATTCATCCGGTTTGTTATTTTCGTACAACCCATCGCAGGTACCTTTGGGAAAAATTGTGTCGGTCAATTGTCGCAACAAACCGGTGCGCAATGTACTGGATGATTTATTCAAGCCGCTTGGCATTACCTACTCTGTTGTTGAAAAACAGGTAGTGCTGAAAGGAGGAGCCAAACAGGAAAATGTGGTTCCGGCAGAGCAGGTCAAATACATTATCAGTGGTCATATCAGCGACAGCACCAGTGGCGAAATGCTCATCGGCAGTGCGGTGTACGTGAATGGCACTACTACCGGTGTCATCACCAATTCGTATGGATTTTATTCATTAACGCTGCCACCGGGCCAATACGAAATTGTTTATTCATATCTGGGTTACGACAAAAAAATCATCCCTGTCAATCTGCAGAAAAACGAACAGATTTCGGTTCCTCTCGGATTGTCACAAATGATGATGAACATTGTGGTGGTCAGCGAAAAAGAAGGCGACGACTGGCGCGACAATCTGCGTGCGGGCATGATCAGCCTCAACCCGATGGTATTGAAACAGATGCCCGGATTTGCCGGTGAAGCTGATCCGATTAAGAGCCTGCAGGCTGTACCCGGCATTCAGAGCCAGGGAGACGGGTCTTCGTATTTTTTTGTGCGGGGTGGGAAAAATGATCAGAATCTGATTCTGGTGGACGAAGCGCCGGTGTATAATGCATCGCATCTGTTCGGATTTTTTACATCGATGGTGCCCGATGCAGTGAAAAACATTGACATTTATAAAGGCGATGCACCGGCACAATACGGAGGAAGACTTTCGTCGGTCATTGATATGCAGCTGAAAGACGGCAATATGGAACGCTTCGGCATGAACGGAAGCACCAATATGTTTGCTAATACGCTGGCGCTGGAAGCGCCTTTCAAAAAGAATGTGTCGTCGTTTTATGTTGCGCTGCGCACCTCGAATCTGGGCTGGATTTCACGATCTCTCAACCGCGGAAATCTTATTCTGGGTTTCTCCGACTTCAATTCGAAACTCAACATCAAAATCAACAGAAACAATCGTGTGTTTTTAACTGTGTATGGTGGACTGGATCAGTATTTCATTAAATCATCGGCCACGCACACATCAGGAATCAACTGGAGCAACAATCTCGGAACACTGCGCTGGAACCACATTTTCAACGATAAACTTTTCAGCAACACCACCATTTATTACAGCCGCTATAATTATTTTGTTCAAATCTGGAAAGAGCATTTCGATTATTGGGAATCGCATATTTACCAGGGCTCCATCAAAAGCGATTTCAGCTGGTTTTATTCGCCCGATCTCACTTTCCGCATGGGCCTTGACCTGAGCGGATTTGAGAGTGAGCCTGGCAATATCCGTTTAAATAATGAAACAGCTCAATCATTGCTGCCGGTTGTGCCTGCCTATAAAAGCGGAAGCAGCACTTTATATTTTTCGGCTGAACAAAAACTGGGTAAGAAATGGTTTCTGAATTACGGCTTGCGACAACCTGTATGGCGCAACAATGGTGAAACTACGGTATATTATTTCGATTCATTGTATCAGGCAACCGACACTGTTCGTTTTGGCGTCAATGAAAAAATCATTTCGTTTCGTTGTCTCGAGCCGCGTCTGATTATCACGTATTCACCACTTACGGGACGACAATTTAAATTTTCATACACGCGAAACAATCAGTTTTTACAATTTCTCAGCAGCAGTATCAGTCCGTTTAACGGAATTGAATCATGGGTGCCTTCGGGCCCCAACATTGAGCCTCAGCGCTCCGATCAGTTTTCAGTCGGCTATTTCGATCGTTTGCTGAAAGAGGGTTTTCTGTTTTCGGCCGAAGCATATTATAAGCTGATGCGTAATCAAATCGATTATATTGATCACGCGAATTTACTTCTGAATCCCTTATTGGAAGCCCAAGTACGTAAAGGTAAAATCGAGGCTTACGGCATTGAACTCATGGCAAGAAAAAATTCCGGAGCGGTTACAGGTTGGATCAGTTACACATTTGCGCGTGCCATGGTGCGCACACCAGAACTGAACGAAAACCGCATCTATCCTGCCATGTGGGATCGTCCTCATAATATTTCGGTCCATGTTTCGTGGACCAATGGTCATAGGTGGAGTATCAGTGCCAACTGGATTTATCTGACTGGTATGCCGGTAACAACGCCGGTTGGATACTACACTTACATGAATCATGTAGTACCGGTGTACGACAAAATTCACAACAACCGACTTCGCGATTATCACCGGCTGGATGTCTCTGCGACACTCGCTCTGTCGAAGGCTTCGCGTAAATGGCAGCATTATCTCGAATTCGGTATTTTTAATTTGTACGGACGCCACAATCCAATTGCTGTTACTTTCAACAAAATAGTCGATGACAACGGAAATTTTGTATTGCCATCTGACTTCAGCGATGCTTCGGTGATTAAACCGGTAACTACGGCTGTTGCTGGCTTCATTCCTTCATTAACGTATAGATTCAGGTTATGAAAAATATATTTCTGATCATATTATCTGTCCTGATATTTTCTTCGTGCGAACGTGAATCTGAATGGCCAACCGATGAAGGAAAACTTCCGTTACTGGTTGTGCAAGCCATGTTCACCAATGAAGTCAAAACACAGGAAGTCATTCTGAGCTTACCTGTCACTTCTCCAAACGATGTCCCTGTGATGATTACAGGCGCTGATGTGAAAATTATTGACGGCATCGGCACCATTTATACATTTACCGAAGACTCACTCAATCCGGGACACTATTATTCGGATGCACTGTTTGGCGGAACGCCTGGACAATCTTATAGTCTTTTATTGCGATTTGTTCCTGGTGGCATTTGGGAAGGATACGATGTAATGCCGGCCGCAGAGCTGTTTACACCACTTTCCTTAACACTCGTAAATGAAGAAGACAGTCTGTACAAAATTGCATATGTGTGTCAGAATTACGATCCTTCGAAATTTGCCATGTACGAGATATCGCTCGACTGGAGCGGTGTTCCGGGGTATGACACTGTTGAAAATAAAGCTACTTTGTATTACTACACGCTGGGCTCGCTCGACATGGGCGAAGTTCTGCAAACCGATCTTGAATCGGTAACATTTCCAAAAGGCACGCTGATAAAGGAAAGACGATATTCCATATCGGCATCATACGCGGCGTGGTTGCGCGAAATCCTGATTGAAACGCAATGGAACAATGGCATTGTTGTTACGCAACCCGGCAACGCTCTTAGTAACATGATCATGAGTGTCAGCGCGGGTGATGATACCACGGACAGAAACAACATCGCCGGTTTTTTCAGTGCCTGCAGTGTGGTGGAATGGAATGGGGTGGCGCAGTAGCGCTGCAAGAAAAAAGTTTATAAAGTTTGTAAACCCGACAACTATCGGGTTGAAAGACGATGTTGCGGTGGCCAGTAGTGATCAGCTGTGGCGGAACAGTTGCCAATATAATATTACAAATATTCTCACATTTACATATAGGCAAACGTGTCACAGCTTGCCACGTTTTACGCGGTTTTACGTGAGTCTCACATTTCCACATTTCCGAGTTTGAAGTACCGCATTCATATTTTAGCAATCATTTGCAAATCAGTTTTAATAATTATCTCTAATTACTTATCTTTGTATGTTTTATCAACAAATAATCTCAGGGGGTTATGAAAAATCTATTTATCCTTTTATCTTTTTCATTTTATCTTTTATCTTCTGCCATTGCACAGGAAAACCGTCCGCATGACGCATACTGGGCCGAAGAGCAGGGATACTTTTCCAATCTGCATCCGACAGAGTATGGAATAGTTGCCAGTTCAAACAACTGCAATGAGATTTATCTCATCAGCAATGGCGAACTTAAAACGCTGGTTTCTGCGCCCGGATGCGGCCGTTATATGCAACTGAGTCCGGATGGAAAAACAACCGGATTCAAATACATTTCTGAAAACGGCATGCAGAGCCCTGCGCTGCTTGATTTATCAAATGGTAAAATTCAATTTCTTGCTGAGCCCTCTACGTTGTGTGGTCAGCCTTCGTTTTCAGCCAATGGCGATATTGTTGTGTCCGATACCACCGGATTTACTGTGTACAGAAAAAGTGGAAACATTGAATATTTTACAACCGGCACATACGCCAATTATACAGCAGTTTCGCCCGATGGAAATTTTGTAGTGTATAACGACAACAATGATCAGCTGCAAATGATCGACACGCGCTCAAAAGCAGTAGTGGCCATAAGCCCCGAAGGATGCGCGCTTCCGAAGTTTTCATCTTCGGGAAAATACATTTCATTTGTTTCATCACTGCAGCGGATTTTTATTTACAGCATTGAGCAAAACCGCGTTGTATCAACATTGTACGGCACTGCAGCCGAATGGCATCCATCGCAGGACATGCTTGCATACAATTATACTGCATCTGAAAACTACACCATTACACGTGCGGAAATAAAAATGGTCAACGCTGAAACAGGCGCTGAATCATTAATTGCAGGTGGTTCCGAAAATTTGTATTTCGATCCGGCCTTTGATAAATCCGGAAATTTGTATTTCCATGATCAGGTTGGGCTTGGAATATACTCTCTTCAAAACCAAGATGCAAACTGCATTTACAGACATAGTAGCAAGTTGCCTATGCAATTTTTCGAGATGCAAAAAACTACGCGTTCAATGATCACTGTCCCCGGCACTGTCCCATATGTGCATCAGGTCTATGACACACCTACATGGCATTCGGGCTACTGGAGCTGCGCACCGACGACATCGGCTATGGCATTTGCATATTACAACCGGCTTCCGCCGTGGCCCACCACAGTTGATCACGGCATGTCGTGGGATCCGCACGTAAACAATTATGGTTCTTACGTTGCCGACCGTTATCGCTTCAATGAGTGGTATTACAGCGAAACTGCACTGGATCAGGCAGACCAGACTTCTTACGGAGGTTACGGCTACATGTGGACAGGTTCCTACGGCCCCAACAGCCGCATGAGCAGCTACATTACACAGCATTACATGACTTCGAATCAATACTGGACAACAGGCTGCACCTGGGCTCAGACACTGACAGAAATTAATAACGGCTATGTGCATCCTATCTGTAATTATCTGACGACTTCAGGTCACCTGACTTTGTGTATCGGATATTACGACACACAACATTCCTTGTTGTTCAATGATCCGTACGGTGATCGCAACGACGCAACCTATTGTGATTATGACGGAGCCGGCGTTGCGTATGACTGGCCTTCGTACAATAATGGTCTCGCCAATCTGGGCGGCTCCTACAGCTACGTTGCATGGACCGTTGCCGCGCGCACCACAGAACCGGTGTACAATGACACGATCATAGACAACAATTATTACAATCACGGTTTTTATGTGAACAACAGCACACTTGGCAGTACACAGCGCTATTTCCGCGATTACAATATCGGCTACAACGGACATACCTGGTACACCATCGGTATGACAGATCCTGATATTTGTTTCACGACATGGACACCCAACATCAGTGATACAGCGAAGTTCATTGTAAGTGCTTTCATTCCTTCAAAAGGGACCAGCACCACCAATGCCATTTATCAGATAAACCGGCTCGGTGCTGATACTGCCGTACATATCAATCAGGGTGCAAACAAGAATGCCTGGGTGCAGCTGGGAACATTCATCATGTGCCCGGGAGAGGCAACCGTGCGGCTTGGTGATTATACTGGCACCGATGGTGACACAATCGCATTCGATGCCATTAAGTGGGCAAGATACCCAAATCCTTTTGCGCAGTTTACTGCAAATAATATAACCATCTGTCAGGGCAGCAACGTTGTATTGACGTCAACCAGCCAGTATGCTGAAAGTCTCATCTGGAGCTGCCCAGGTGCAACGCTTACAAGCCAGATCGGAAATCAGGCGACATTCAATTTCAATACACCGGGCTCCTTTTCGGTTCAGCTGATTGCTGTTAATTACAATGGTCGTGACACACTCACAAACAATTCATACATCAATGTGCAACCCAATGCTCTGGCGCAATTTACAGCATCCGCTGACACTGTTGATATGTCATCGCCATATGTGACTTTTTCCAACACCTCATCAGGAGCCGATTCATATGTCTGGGATCTGGGTGACGGCACCAATACAAACGTCACAGATCCTTCACATTCATATTCTTCTCCCGGAACATACATCGTTACTTTGGCAGCGTACTCATCAGGTTGCGCCGATGATACAACAAGTTTAACCATT
>CAYSCE010000031.1:0-16003 GCA_964429475.1 uncultured Bacteroidaceae bacterium
GAATAGCCATTCTTATTCTGGGCTACTGGGCTTACATGCAGTTTATTCACAAGCCAAAAGTACGGCAGGCAGAAAGCGACATGTACATGGCTCAGATTTATTATGAAATGGATTCTTTGAACCTTGCCTTGAACGGCGATGGTACAAAACCTGGTTTTCTGGATATTATTGACGAATATGGGAACACCCCTTCCGGCAACCTGGCCAATTATTATGTTGGTATGATTTATCTGAAACAGGGTAAATTTGAAGACGCTATTGAATACCTGGAAGAATTTGATGGTGATGATCAGATGATTGGTCCCATGGCTACAGGATGTATCGGAGATGCCCATATGGAATTGGGTGATAAAGAAGCAGCCCTTGAAAAATACCTGGAAGCAGCTGATCAGTCAGAAAATTCATTCACGACGCCTATGTACCTGATGCGGGCCGGCTGGGTGTATGAAGATCTTGGCGAATGGGAAGAAGCGCTTAAGGTGTACGAACGCATTGAGAAAGAGTATTACAGGTCATACGAAGCCATGGAAATAAAAAAATACATTTCCCGCGCCAAAACAATGGTTGGACCTACTGAAGAATAATAATGGCTGTTAAGAAAAAAAATCTTTCCGACGTTAGCACCACGCTGCCCTCAGCAAAAAAAATGAGGTTTGCCATTGTTGTTTCGGACTGGAACAGCGATGTTACCGGTGCATTGCTGAGTGGCGCCAATGGTTTGCTGCTTCAGTGCGGAGCCGAAGAGAACAATATACACATTACTCATGTTCCGGGTAGTTTTGAATTACCGGTAGCTGCTGAATGGATGGCTCGCAAGAATTGTTACGATGCTGTAATATGTCTGGGTTGTGTTATTCAGGGCGAAACACGGCATTTTGATTTCATCAGTCAGGCAGTTGCCACAGGCATTGCTCAGGTTGGAATCAATCATGCATTACCTGTTATCTTTGGCGTGCTGACCACCAACACAATGGATCAGGCGCTGGCACGTGCCGGCGGCAAACAAGGCAATAAAGGCGTAGAAGCCGCTGCCACAGCCATTCTTATGGTATCGACGAAGAAATTACTTCGCTAAAAAAACCAATATGTTGAAAATAGTGTACATGGGAACCCCCGATTTCGCGGTGGGTCCGCTCGAAGCTATATATCATTCAAAACACGAAATTGCTGCTGTTGTAACGGCGCCAGATAAGCCGGCCGGCCGCGGTCGGAAACTGAGTGAATCGGATGTGAAAAAATTCGCCGAAGCGAATGATTTACCCTTGCTTCAACCCGTCAATCTGAAAGACAGTGCATTTATCAATATAATAAAAGGTATTAATCCCGATGTGATTGTTGTTATTGCCTTCCGTATGTTGCCCAAAGCTATCTGGAGTATTCCGGCAAAAGGAACCATTAATTTACATGCCTCTCTGTTGCCGCAATACCGCGGTGCTGCGCCGATCAACTGGGCCATTATCAACGGAGAAAAGACCTCCGGTCTGACGACGTTTTTTATCAACGAATCCATTGATACCGGCGACATATTGCTACAGAAACCGATGGAAATCCAGGATTCCGATACTTTCGGATTGCTGCACGATCGGATGAAAGAAGCCGGGAAAGAAGTGATTCTTCAATCGCTGGAAATGATCGGGACTGGCTCCTGGTCTTCAGTTCCGCAGTCACAATTATCAGAAGAACTCAGACCAGCACCCAAGCTTAACCGCGAAAACACGCGTATTGACTGGAGTACCGACGCCATGTCCATATTTAATAAAATACGTGGTTTATCGCCATATCCCGGTGCCTGGACGACACTCACAGATGCCCAAAATACAGAGCATCTGATAAAAATCACTGAGGTGGAATATTCATCCGAAACCCGCTCTGAATCTATTGGGAGCATTAGTTCAGACTTAAAAACACAACTTATGATTCAATCCGGGGTTGGAATGATAAAAGTGAATAAACTCCAATTATCCGGGCGAAGTGCTATGACAACTGCCGAATTTCTAAGGGGTTACGCTACTTTATTACAGGGAGCAGTTTTCAAATAATAGAAAATTAGGCCTGTTTGTCTACAAAATTCAATGAATTGATCGAGCAGTTATTAACCAAACTGCCAATTTATCAACAAAAATGCGGTTTTTAGAAAAAAAACCTTGACAAATCGTTTTTACCACTTATATTTGCAACGTTCAAAACTTCATTATTAACCAAAACCCTAAGAAAAATGAACAAAGCAGAATTAATTGACGCAATTGCAGCTGCAAGCAAAATGACCAAAGCTGATTCGAAAAAAGCTCTCGATGCTTTCATGACAGTTACCGGAAAAGCTCTGAAAAAAGGCGACAGAATTTCACTCGTAGGATTCGGTTCATTCTCAGTTGCTAAGAGAAGCGCTCGCGAAGGCGTTAACCCACGCACTGGAAAGAAAATCAAAATCGCTGCTAAGAAAGTCGTTAAATTCAAAGCAGGTGCAGCTTTAGCAACCAGCGTTAAGTAATTTACCCGCTAATCTGATGAAAAGACCGTTCCTGGTGGGGCGGTCTTTTTTATGCTCTTTGATATACTTTCTGAAATTAAATCAGCCGAAGGGTAGCCTGTCTTAAAAAAATTCGCGAAAAGCTTTTAAAATGCGTTTTATTGGGGGTGGATGCATTATGTTATGAACTCGAAGAACGGCAGTTTCCAAATTCATTGATTGCAAACGATCACTGTCAATAACTGATTCCGATTTTCCTCAAATGGTTCAGTTATTTGCTTAAACAAGAATTCAAAACGAGTCATTTCTGATCAATAAATCACGCGGAAATCCGCTCAGAAAGCGGAATTCAGGAATATAATTCCTGATTAAATACTATAAGGATATAGATTTATTCATAAGATAAACAGAGCAACGATATACAAGTATATTGAAACATCAAGGCTGCTTGCAGTGGCATTATAGACATATGCAGTTTTCTACATTTGTGCATACGACACATTTCTCAAACATTTAACACTGTGTAATGTAATAATAGTGCTATATTTGCAATGTTAATCATTTAAAACCCAATTAAAATGAACAAAGCAGAATTAGTTGATGCTATTGCAGCTGAAGCAAAATTGACGAAAGTTGATTCAAAAAAAGCCATTGAAGCTTTTATTAAAGTTGTAAAAGGCTCACTGAAAAAGAAAAACAACGTTGTTCTCGTTGGTTTCGGCACATTCAAAGTAAAGAAAATGGCTGCCCGCAACGGTAAAAACCCGCGCACCGGCAAAACCATCAAAATCGCTGCTAAGAATGTTGTTCGCTTCAAAGCCGGTACAGAACTGGCTGCTAAAGTGAAATAATTCACGCAAAGCATCAGAGAAAGGTCGTCTGCAAAACAGGCGGCCTTTTTTTTATATTTGCACATGCGCAATCAACGACTGTTACTTATTGCTATTATCATCAGCAGCGTGCTGAGCCCTTTTCTGTCTGCTGCTATGAATGTAGCGCTGCCGCAGCTTAGCAAAGACCTTGGTATGAACGCGGCCGAACTCAGCTGGGTGAATATGTCGTTCCTGCTGGCCTCAGCTGCATTCTGCATTCCACTTGGGAAAATGGCCGACCGCATAGGCCGCCGCAAAATGTTTATTATAGGAAATTATATTGTTTTACTCACATCAGCAGCATGCATTTTTGCGCAGGAAACTTATTTCTTTCTGGCGCTGCGATTCATTCAGGGAATTGGCTCCTCCATGCTTTTCGTTACCGGAACAGCCATCATTACATCAGCTTTTCCAAAAGAAAGCCGTGGAAAATTTCTCGGATATAATGTCACCGCAGTCTATATCGGATTGTCTGCAGCTCCCGTCCTGGGCGGATTTCTGATTGAATTTCTCAGCTGGCATTCGCTGTTTTATGTCAGCATCATCAATTCAATCATCGTTGTCGTTTTGATGCATTTTTATCATGGCGACGATTGGAAAATGGGACGCAATGAGCCTTTCGACTGGATCGGTTCCATCGTGTACATAGTGTTTATGAGTTTACTGATGTATGGTTTTGCCAATATTATTCATCCCGAAGCCCTGATTATGACTACCATCGGAGCAATCGGAGTTGTTGGTTTCGTTTTATATGAATATCGTCGCACACATCCGGTTTTTGACGTCAGGTTTTTCGGTTCAAGCCGTCGTTATGCTTTTAGCAATCTGGCTGCCCTGATTAATTATGCAGCTACTTTTGCTATTGGATTTTTGCTTAGTTTATATTTTCAATATACGCGCAACCTCAGCCCGGCCGCTACCGGAGCCATTCTCATGATACAACCGGTTGTCATGGCTGTTTCAGCCACCATCAGTGGCCGACTCAGCGATAAATATGATTCGCGCATTCTGGCGTCATCGGGCATGTTGCTGTCGGCCATTGGAGTTGGGATGCTGTTTTTTGCAAATGCTGAAACTCCTCATGAATTCTTCTATACAGCACTTGCCATTCTTGGACTTGGTTTTGGGTTTTTCTCCACACCCAATACCCATTCAGTAATGAATTCGGTTGAACCTCCGCAATTCGGAACAGCATCGGCAACACTAAGCACCATGCGCATTTCGGGACAGATGATCAGTATGGGTATGGCCGCTTTATTTATCAGCTGGCTCATTGGTGCACAAAAAGTAAATGCTTCAAACGCGCTCCTGCTGGTCGATGTGATGCAATATGTCTTTGGAATTTTCTTCTTCCTGCTGCTACTTGGAACCTGGTTTTCGTGGGCCAGAGGGAAGCATGCGGCATATGGCTCAACGCACAGGGCATGAGGCATAGAGCTTGCGGCATAGGGCACAATACTGACGGCTGATAGCTTACGGCTGACGCCTGAAAGCTGAATTGCAACGTCTGTAACGCGTAACGTGTAACGTGTATCGCCTGTAACGCAGTTTACGAAAGTCTGTTCTTATATTCTTCGTATCCTACGGAGCGCAGCAAAGTAAATTTTCCATCGCAGTCAATCTTTCCGATATGCGGATGGCGAACGCCGTTGAACAAAGTTGTCTTGACCATGGTGTAGTGAATCATGTCCTCAAACTCAATCCTGTCGCCGGGTTTCAGTTCATAAGGGAAACTGTAGTCGCCATAAAAATCACCGGCCAGGCAGGTAGAGCCGCCCATACGGTAATTAAAAGCAAATTCATCGGGCTCCCCTGCTCCGGTAATGATAGGTTTGTAGGGCATTTCGAGCGTATCGGGCATATGCGCGCTGAACGACACATCGAGGATAGCGGTTTTGATGCCGCCGCTCTCAACCACGTCGAGCACCGTTGCCAGCAGGAATCCCGTGCGCCAGCCAACAGCTTCGCCGGGCTCAAGAATAATTTTCAGGTTCGGATAACGCGATTTGAAATCTTTCAGTAATGCAATCAGATGTTCCGGTTTGTAATCGGCACGTGTGATATGATGTCCGCCACCCATGTTGAGCCACTGCGCCTGTTTAAGCAGATGTCCGAATTTGTCTTCAACCACTTTTAAAACCCGCTCCAGCACATACGAATCCTGTTCACACATGACATGAAAATGCAAACCGGATATTCCTTCGGGCAATGTTGCAGGCAGCTGTTCAAGCGGAATTCCGAGACGTGAGCCGGGCACAGCCGGATTATAAATATCGGTTTCAATTTCCGAATAGCCCGGATTAATGCGCAGTCCCGCATGTATTTCGGGACGTTGCAGCATTTTGCCTTTGTATTTATTCCACTGATTAAGCGAGTTGAAAGTGATGGTCTGACTCAATTGCAGCAATTGTACAAAATCATTTTCTTCGTAGGCAGGGGCATACGTATGAGCTTTCACACCCATTTCTTCATGGATTAATCTGGCTTCATTCACCGAACTGGCGCAGGCTCCGCTGAGAAATTGCTTCATGAGCGGAAAGAAATGCCAGAACGACATTCCTTTTAGCGCGACCAGAATATCAATACCCGCTTCTTCTCTTACTTTCTGCATGAGCTGCAGGTTTGCGAGTAGTTTAGACTCTTCAATTACAAAACACGGGCTTGGAATTGTAGTGTGCATCATCGTTTCAGTTTATAAAGTTTGTAAAGTTTTTAAAGTTTATAACGGTGCTGACCAAAAATATTCTGTCTTTTAAAAAAAGAAGTAGCTTCTATATCCGTATTCAAGATCTATTTAGGGGCGTTTAGTGATTTGATGAAACCAGAAATGAGTCTGGATGTTTCAAGACACAAATCCATCAATAAAAGAAATCTATCCTTTGGAATATAAAGCAAGTCCGCTGCAACATATAACATTGACCGAACTTCGCCACAAGAGCCCTTTGCATAAAACAGAAACTGCTTCAGCTCATTATTCGATTTACGTTCAAAGCCTTCTGCAATATTGTTCATAACTGAAAGCGAAGCACTGCAAATCTGATCGCGAAAATTCGAATCGTGCAAACTACCAAAATTACAGTATACTAACTTCGTCAACTCTCTTGCACGCTGCCATGCAATTATGTCTTCAAATTTTTCAATGTTCATTTATTGAATATTAATTGTCGATTTGTACCAAAGCAATTCAGAAAAATATGACGAAGTTCACTCGCATTCCAAAGAAAACAAATTAGCTCAATTATAGTACTTGTCATGCTGATAGCATAATACGTCGCCTTTCAACTTTATGAACTTTATGAACTTTATGAACTATTATTTCTCTACCGGAAGCGGCTTATCAATCTCTTCCTGCCAGGGCAGACCATACTTGTTCAGATCGGCCATGAACGGATCCGGATCAAATTCTTCGACATTGAAAACGCCGGCACCTGTCCATTTTCCTTCAAGGAACATCTTTGCGCCAATCATGGCAGGAACGCCGGTTGTGTAGCTTACACCCTGTGCGCCTGTTTCTTTGTATGCCTGCTCATGACTGCAGTTATTCCATACATAATATGTTCTTTCTTTACCATCTTTGATTCCTCGAATCTGGCATCCGATGCTGGTTTCGCCTTTGTAATTTTCTCCAAGGCTTCCCGGATCGGGCAGCAATGCTTTCAGGAACTGAAGAGGAACAATATCTACACCCTGATATTTGATGGGCTTGATAGAGGTCAGACCAACTTCCTGCAACACCTCAAGTGCAGTGATGTAGCGCTGTCCGAAGGTCATCCAGAAGCGAGCGCGTTTGAAATGCGGATAATTTTTTACCAGCGATTCAAGCTCTTCGTGGTGCATGACATATGATTCGCGCGGTCCGATGTTCGGATATTCAATAGGTTTATGTATTTCGAGCGGTTTGGTTTCAATCCATTTACCATTCTCCCAATACAAGCCATCCTGCGTGATTTCGCGGATGTTGATTTCAGGATTAAAATTCGTTGCAAAATATTTTCCGTGATCACCGGCGTTGCAGTCAACAATATCGAGATAATGCATTTCGTCGAAATAATGTTTCTTCGCATATGCAGTGTAGATGCTGGTTACACCTGGATCGAATCCGCAACCGAGAATGGCTGTGAGACCGGCTTCTTTGAAACGATCCTGATAGGCCCACTGCCAGCTGTATTCGAATTTGGCTTCGTCGATGGGTTCGTAATTGGCAGTATCGAGGTAGTTGACACCCGCATTCAGACAAGCATCCATGATATGCAGATCCTGATACGGAAGTGCAACATTGATGACCAGCTGAGGTTTATATTCTTTCAATAATTTTGTAAGTTCTTCAACATTATCGGCATCGACAGCAGCAGTCTGTATGCGGTTTCCGCCTATTTTTGCAGCAATGGCATCACACTTCGATTTGGTGCGGCTTGCCAGCATAATTTCGCTGAACACTTCAGGCAACTGTGCACATTTGTTTGCTACAACGGTTCCGACGCCACCAGCGCCGATTATAAGTACTCTTCCCATGATGAATTTGTTTTTTTACAAAAATAGCAGAAAAATCTGAATCCTGTTCAGAATAAACAATTTATTAAACGCCTGTAATTTTTACAGAAATTATTTCCTTCCGTGCCGGAACAGAAAATCTTTTTCTTCTTTTGTTATTGAGTCGTAGCCGCCTTTTGAGATTTTATCGAGAATAGAATCGATGCGACTATTTTCAGCTGCACGACGATCGCGGTATTCATGATCTGTCTCGGGTCGGGTATGATTGTTTACACGCGCTTTCATTCTGGGTTTGCGCTGAAATAATTTTTTCAGTCGCGCAGAAAGTGCAAAGCCTTTCATAGAGCCGGATTTCAGAAATAAGCCATACGCAATTCCAAACAATGCGCCGCCCAGATGTGCGATATGTCCGCCCGGATTCGAAGCCGTGATGCTCAATACATCGATCAGCACAAATATCAGCGCCAGATACTTCAATTGAATCTGACCGAAAAGAAACAGGCGCAGGTTCATGTTCGGAGCATAGGCAGCTACTGTAAACAAAACGGCCATCACCGCTGCACTGGCGCCAATGGCGTAGCTTACAGGTATGATGGAAGCAAAAACAGGGAAAAAATTATACGCAGCCACAAATGCGATTGAGCCTGCCAAGCCACCAGTTATGTATGAAATCCAGAGTTTGCGGTTATTTAAAACAGTAAGAAAAATGACACCGCTGAAATACAGCATCAGCATGTTGAGCAGAAAATGCCAGAACGACATATGCAGAAACATGGTGGTAAACGCTGTCCAGGGGCGGGCTGCAAGCTGAGTCAATTCGGCCGGCAACGCCATCTGAAAAACAAACGGAGGCAAACCTCCGGTAAGTGTGTGTTGCACATTATACAGGAATGCAAACAGCTCGCCTACTCCAACCAGCAAAAACACAATGGCATTGATCAGAATCAGTCTCGAAACGGCCTGTTTCGAAAAAAGGAAATTGAAAAATCGGTTCAGAAAACCACCCTGATGCGACGGCTGATAAAACATTATTTTCTCCTGAATTTATATTTGTTGCGCCAGTACATGATGAGTAAAAATCCAAACAACATACCGCCCAGATGCGCGAAATGTGCGACTCCTGGCTGATTTCCGGATATACCGAAAAAGAATTCCAATGCTCCGTAAATAATGACGAAATATTTGGCTTTGATCGGAAACAGAAAGTAAATATAGATCTGCTGATTCGGGAACATCATTCCGAACGCCAGCAAAATTCCGAAAACAGCTCCTGAAGCGCCTACCATGGGGATAGACATTCTCCATTGCAACATTGTTTGCAATTGATCAAAACTCTGCCCTATAAATGCAGGATCATCCGGTCGCATGTTCCACTTTTGCATAAGGTTGTTGGCGGTATCAACAAACTCCTGTGTAGCAAAATTCTCCTGAACAATGTTTTTAAAATCAGCAATATTTGGATTGGACGCATACATTTCAAGCATTTCTTTAAGCTGGTTCATCTCATACCAGTTAATTCCAAGCTGAACCAATGCAGCACCCACACCCGTCACGAAATAAAAAGTAAGAAAGCGCTTTGAGCCCCAGAAATTTTCAATCAGATAGCCAAACATCCATAGGGCGAACATATTGAAAAACAAATGCGAAATGTCGCCATGCATAAACATGTAGGTGACAAATTGCCATGGTCTGAAGTTTTCCGATTCAATCCAGCTTAATCCCAAAATGGAGTACAGATCTGTTCCCTGCGGCTCCAGGGCCAATGTTGCCAGAAATACCAGCACATTGATGATGAGCAGATTTTTGACAGCTGGAGGCATCATCGAAAATCCGCCCGGACGATAGTATGTATTCATATTCAGAGTTCAGAATTAGTGCAGCCATTTGGCCAGATCATCGGCTGGAATGATGGAGTAAATCTTTTTTCCCTCCGGAGAAATCTCTGCATTGGACGATGTAAATAATTTCGAAATCATCAGCTGCATCATTTCCCGGTTCAGAAACTGGCCGGGCCGCACGGACAACTTTCTTGCCATTGACAAAATGACAGTTTCGCGGCTTCCGCCTTTGACAATTCCGCCAGATTTGAAATCTTCCAGTACACTTTCGAGCAATTGCGTCACTGTAATTCCTTTCAGTTCGATATGCTCGGGAATGGCGCTGACACTGAACATATCGAGGCCCAACTGCGAAATAACAAAACCATGCTGATTGAGTTCATCGCTGATTTCGGCCATCAATTCACTGTCGGCAGCATTCAGTTTGATATTTTCAGGGAACATGAGCATCCGCGCATGATGCGAATCGCTGTGATTTGTTTTCAACAGTTCATCATATACAATGCGCTGGCTGGCTGCCTGCTGATCGACCAGCAGCAGACCCGATTTCACACTACTGACTATATATCTCCGGCCAATCTGTATATATGATTCACCCGCAGAAAGCGCATCGTGATCGGTACTCAGCGCTGACATGGCCGATGTCTGATCAACCACAGCTTCAACAGACTCTTCATTTTCCCAATATTGACGCGAACGTTCAGCGCTTGTATAATCGATGGGCTGCACCGAATTGCGGAATGGATTATAATCGGGATTGACTTTGATTGTTGGAATTTTTACTTCGCGGTTTGGATTCATCGAAAAGTCGATGCCCTGCTCCACTTCGAAATCGATGCTCGGCATGGCGTTACTGGTTCCAAGGGAGCGACGGATGGTGCTTGAAATCATCGACGCCACCATGCGTTCATCGCGGAATTTTATTTCCGTTTTTGTCGGATGAATGTTGATGTCAATTTCAGCCGGATCAACTTCGATGAAAATAAAATAGCCCGGAAAAGCATCGGGTTGAATCAAGCCCTGAAAGGCATTTTTAATGGCCGCGTTGATATAATTGCTACGAATAAAGCGGTTGTTGACAAACAGGTATTGCTCGCCCCGCGTCTTTTTTGCAAACTCGGGTTTGACCACAACCCCACTCACTTTTACATATTGTGTATCCTGCGACACCGGCAGCAATTTCTGCAGATAACCTTTTCCAAACAAAGACACAATGCGCTGTTGCAGATTTGCAGGTTCGTGGGTGGCCAGAATTTTTGTGCCGTCGAATATTCTGAATCTGAGATGGGAATTGGGAATGGCCACATGATAAAACTCTTCCCAGATATGGTTCATTTCGGCCTGGTCGCTTTTCAGAAACTGGCGTCGTGCAGGAATATTGAAAAACAAATCCTTAACCTGCAGGTTGGTGCCGACAGGCGAACTGCACATTTCCTGCGAAATAAATTTCGATCCTTCGATAACGATATTGATTCCGGTGTCGTCGTCTTTCTGCCGTGTTTTCATGTCGACGCGCGCTACAGAAGCGATAGACGCCAGCGCTTCGCCGCGAAAACCAAACGACTTAATGGCAAATAAATCTTCGGCCCGGTTGATTTTTGAGGTGGCATGACGCTCAAAAGCCATACGGGCATCGCCAATGCTCATGCCTTTTCCGTTATCGATGACCTGAACCAGTGATTTCCCGGCATCCTTCAATACCAGATCAATGGAAGTTGCACCAGAGTCAACCGCATTTTCGAGTAATTCCTTTACCACCGAAGCCGGCCGCTGTACTACTTCACCTGCTGCAATCTGATTGGCAACCGAGTCCGGTAATAATTTTATGATATCCGCCATAAAAACACCTTACATGACAAAAATGACATACAAAAGAGCCAGAATAATCAGCACGTAAATCAGGATATTCTGACTGCGCTTGTTTTTACTCTTAACGGCATCCCGTCTGAATCTTTCATATGCTTCGCGGGTTGATTTTCCAGGACCATCCGGAGTTTTTTTATACAGTTTGTCTTCATCTTCCGGTTTGTAAAAACGCGGTTTGTATTCAAACTGTTTGGGTTTTGGCGTATATAAAAAACGAAGTTTCATGATCGTACAATTTCATAACAAAGGTACGAAAACGTTTCGGGATATACAACCCAATCAGTATCAGGCGCTGAATGCATCAGTTAATGGCGCAGCAGGAAAAATCCTCCATTACTTAACATTGTTTTGTTGACAATATGCCGGTTTGTGCTTTTTTTGTACCTGAATATTAATTACTTTTGTATGGATCATAAAAGGATTTATCATGAAACCCATTAGTTTTGTATTGCTTTTTTTCGCATTCATCCAACTTTCAACGGCTCAGTTCAACGCCTCATTCAAGCGTTTATATGACGTTGCCGATGGATATATTTACGGAGAAAACTACATTGATGCTCTGCCCTATTTCAAGAAGCTAGACAGTCTGGCACCAAACAATGCCAATATACAGTTCAATCTGGGGCTATGTTATTTAAAATCATATACTGAAAAAAGCCTTGCTTCAAAATATCTGGAGCTTGCATCTCAGAATATTTCCACCGATTATTACGGTAATTTCAACGAAAAATCGGCGCCCGTGTTCACCTATTATTATCTGGCCAAAGCCTATTTTTACGAGCAGAAATTCGATCTGGCCATTGAGAACTACGAGAAATTCAGGTATTATCTTACCCCTGATGACGAAGAGTTAATTCGCGATGTAAACCGGCAGCTTGCAGTGACCTACAATGCAAAAAATCTGGTTGCCAACCCCATTCAGATCAGAACACAAAATCTGGGACCAATTATCAATTCGAAATATCCCGACTATGCTCCGGTAATGGCACCTGATCAGAATTATTTCGTCTTCACCTCGCGTCGTGAAGGTTCGGTAGGTGGAAAAAAAGATGATAAGGGGAAATTTTTCGAAGATATTTACATGGCCAACTGCGATAATAAAGGTTGCGATTTTTCCGGATTAAAACCAATTCCCGGCAATGTAAACACCAATGGCCACGAAGCCAGTATCAGCATGTCGTGGGACGGTTCAAGCCTGTTTATTTACAAAGATGATAAAGGCGACGGAAATATTTACATCAGTAAGTTCGAAGACGGAAAATGGTCTACCACCGAAAAGCTGGGAGCTGAAATCAACACCAAGCATTATGAAAATCACGCCTGCCTGAGCCCGGATGGCGAAACATTGTATTTTGTGTCGGATCGTCCAGGTGGTATGGGTGGAAAAGATATCTGGATGTCGCATCGGATTGGTTATAACAAATGGGGTAAAGCCGTAAATCTTGGACCCCGCATCAATTCAGAATATAACGAAGATGCACCGGTGCTGCTGTCCGATGGGAAAACACTGTATTTCAGTTCTGAAGGACATGAAAGCATGGGCGGTTATGATATTTTCTACAGTATTTTTGACAATGGCGACTGGTTTTATCCACGCAACATCGGATACCCGTTAAATACGGTGAATGATGATATTTTCTTTGTGCCAACCCTGGATGGAAAAGAAGCCTATTACGCTACCGAAATGCCCGATGGATACGGCGATCTGGATATTTACCGCATTCAGATTGTGAGTAAATTCGAGCAAATAGCCATTTTATCAGGTTCGGTTCGCGACACCGTTACAAACATACCCATCGATGCACGGATTGTGGTGTTTGACATGGCTACGAATGAAATTTACACACAGCTTGAAACTGAAAAAACAACCGGAAATTTCAATACAACACTCAAAAGCGGACATAAATATAAAATAGTTGTCACAACGCAAACCGGAGTACAGGCTGTCGATTACTATGATATTCCTTACTCCGGAAACGAAGATCTGGCCTTTTACAAACCATATTACTTCGGGAATGTGATTGCCATGGAACCCGATACCATTCTTGAAAGAATCAATGTGGGACAGCGCATGGGCGACCGTTTTGTATTGAGAAATGTATATTTTGATTTCGATAAATCAACTTTGCGACCCGAATCCAAAGCAGAACTCGATCGTTTGGTGTCGCTGCTGAATGCATTACCTGACCTTAAAATCGAACTGTCGGGCCACACCGATATCAAAGGCTCAGCCTCATATAATAAAAAACTGTCCGAAGACCGCGCCATGGCTGTTGTTCAGTACCTGGTCGGTGCCGGCATCGATTCAAAACGACTCACCTATATGGGATACGGATTCGATCAGCCAATTGCAACGAACGAAACCGACGAAGGCCGCCAGCTGAACCGCCGTACCGAATTCCGCATTGCAGGCTCGTCGAGCAGTGGTATTATTCTGGGACAATATCTCACCGATGCCAATCTGAATGTCACCAATAATCAGCCTTCGGGCAACTATACCGATGTACTGATTGATTATAAACAACGTTTTTATATCATCGGCGGCAGCTTTATGTTCCTTAAAAATGCCGAGAAATTCCGCGATGAACTCCGCGCTGGTGGCTATCCTTCAGCCGAAATTGTCGGACAGAACTCAACCGGTTCTTATCGTGTTTCTTATAAAAGTTTCGATACCAAAGACGAAGCGCTTAAAGAACTGGATAATCTGAAACGCGACACCTGCAATGATGGACTTTGGGTGCTGCAGAAATAACCAAAGGAACACTGAACACTGAACCTGTCTGCCAGTTTAACTGCAACAGGCAGTCCAGGCAGGCAAGGAAGTGAGAAGGAAGAAGTGTAGTCTGAATTACCAATAACCATTAACCCTTTCGAACACCGAACCTGTCTGACTGCCAGGCAGGCACTGAACAAGGAAGGAAGAAGGAAGAAGTGTAGTCTGAATTATTAATAACCATTAACCGTTAACCATTAACCAGCTCACCGCTCGCTGCTCACCGCTAAGTCCAGACTCCTGATAAGACCAAGCTTAAAAGTGTATCACTTCGCCAAACAATCGCGTAGCATACTGGTCGGTTGTCAGCGATAAATACGTGAGGACAGAATCGATATAAGCTTCCCTGGAATTCAGATCGAAAATCGCAAAAGCGCTGTGGTTGCCGTTTTGCTTTGTGTATTTGCGGATCCATTCACCAAATGATTTCTGCAATTCAGGGTATTGTTCACATTCGGATTCAATATTGTCAGCCGTATTTTCGCCATCATACAAATCAAGCATAAACTGAAAAAGTGTCGACAGAATGAGCTCCACATAACGGTTGTAGCGCCGGATACGCGGATGATTATATATGTACTGATAATTGAAATCCTTAATACTTCGCATCAATCCGAAAGTCTCTGAATCGAGCATCAGACCATCTTTTACAGAACTGTTTTCGCACAGATCAATAATGAAATTATGCATCAGCGATGTCGTGAAAACGCTCTCGGTTACTGACGGATACTTCTGTCGGATAAGATCGTTGAGCTCTCTCACCTGCTCTTTCGTGAGTATATTCAATCGCTGTGCATCTTCGATATCGCGGCCGAGATAGGCAATTTTATCGGCGATTTTCACCACGCAACCTTCCCATGTATAGGGCGCATATTCGTTCGGACGACTGATGGTTTGCAAATCAATGGTTTCGTTTCTGGGCTTTAATCCGTTCTGATCGACTTCGCCGCAATGCGAAATAATGCCGTCGCGCACAGCATATGTCAGATTTAATGGTTGCTCAACGCCCTGCAGATCGGGCAGACTTTCGATACAGTCGACCACACGCAGGCTGTTGCGTTCGTGCCAGAATGTGTGATTCAGATGTTCCTTTGATAATTTTGCAATGACTTTTTCGCCTTCATGACCAAAAGGAGCATGACCCAGATCGTGTCCCAGCGCAATGGCAGTGCCGAGTTCAGCATTCAGTCCAAGCTCTTCACAAATGGTACGCGATACCGCTTCGACATGATGCACATGCTCGATGCGCGTACAGATGTGATCGTTCATGGTTGCATAAAATACCTGCGTCTTGTGCTTCAGGCGCCTGAATGCATTGCAATGAAGAATACGGTTGTAATCGCGCGAAAAATCGGAACGGATGTCTTCACTCTTTTTATAAATGTCCTGCCGGCGCGAAACGGATTGCTCAAACTTCGCGTGCCCGTTCTGTATAGCTTCTGATGCAAATCTTTTCATGTTCTTTTACTTATAGCAAATGTACATTATTTTTGTCCACGGATTTATTCGCATCTTATATTATTATTGGAGCTCATGAGCTCGTGCCTTTCAGGCACTTCGGTTCACTGATTACACTGATCCGCCGCGACGGACATTGTTTCAATATCCTCAGGAAAACTTCGGATTTTAAACGGATATAATGAGGCTGTCTCAAAAAGTCTTCAGCGACAAAAACAACATTCCATCGTCTGGAAGC
>CAYSCE010000032.1:0-15952 GCA_964429475.1 uncultured Bacteroidaceae bacterium
GGTCGTTACCATCAAACCCAGAACAGGATAAATATACATATCCTTAACCCCTTTGTCCTGAATAGGTTTCTGTGCCAGTAATGATTTGTTTTCCACGTTGCAGACTTTAAGTTCTCCTGCACCATCGGCGCAGAAAACGTATTTATCGCCCGGGAAGAAAACTACGCGCGTTACGGGCTGAATGAAAAAATCGAAACGCGCAATGGTTTTTACCGAGTCAGTTCGCCATATAATCACACTGTTGTCGTCGGCGCCCGATACCAGCATGTCGCCTTTGTACGAAAAATCAACCGAGTTAATGGTGCTGCGATGTCCTTTATAGCTGTTAATCAGTTTTCCGGTTGTGGCCGAATGCAGCATGACGGTTTTGTCCCAGCCGCCCGAAGCAATGGTGTTACCGTCTTTGCTGAAGGCTACTGTTGTAACGGCGTCGGCGTGATCGGTAATTTTCAATACTTCGCCACCTGTGAGAACATCCCATACCACAACTGTTTTATCTTCGCTGCCGCTCAGCAGTTTTGATCCGTCGGGCGAAAAAGCCAAAGCTGTAATACGGTCTGTGTGTGCTTCAAATTCCAGTTTTTTTGACATATTCGTTGCGTCCCAGATAATGATGCGTTTGTCCCAGCCGGCCGAAGCAATGATATTTTGTTTGGCATTGTACGCCAGAGCCAGCACAAATCCTTTGTGTTCGGCAATTTCCTTGCTGGTCTGACCAGTGGCAGCATCAATCACGTACAGTTTGGTATCATAGCATCCGACCAGTATTTTTTTGCCATTATCATAAATCAAAGCGGCAGGCACATCGTTTGAAAAGGGCTGGGTTTGTTTAAGCAAGGTCTGGCCTGATGCCCAGCACGAAAGGAGTAAAAACGCAAACGATAAAAAATATTTCATATTCGGATGTTTTCGGAATCTTTTGGACTGTAAAAATAGGAAAATAATCTAACGCAGTGGCATATTTGAAATAAAATTAAAGAAGCCTGCTCAAAGCAGGCTTCAAAAGGGCGAATATATAGAGGGTTAATTGATGTCGAACGAAATACCGAATTCAAGTGGTCTGACCGATGGTCCTTCGCCTTCTTCAAACAGATCGGACAAAGCATACTGTGCGAACAGATTGATGTTGCTCCAGCCGATACGGGCCATCACACCATATTTGAATGGATTGAGATGAAAGTCGCCGTTCGATTTGAATTTGTCTTTTCCGCCATTGTCCGAAACAACTACCTTGCTGTGCGATCCGATGCGAACACCACCATAGGCGCCAACTCCCACGTGAAAACTCTGGCTTTTGCTATCACCGCCTTTGAAATCGAATTCAAACAACAGTGGTAATGTGAGATAAGTGGTGGTGAGTTTGCTGCGGATTGAATTGTTCAGTGTATCTGTGTAGGCCATCAGTACTGCCGAGTCTGCAATCAGACGTGTATTGTTGTCGAGACGGTAATTCAGAATCTGTGCGCCTAAGCCCGTGGTGAGGCCAATTCCTGATTTTTCGCCTTCATAAAACGGAATATTGAATTCCATAAAGTTCAGATTCACGCCGACCGATTTGCCGAAATTGAGTTCCATGAAATCGTATCCTGGTGCGGTGTTGATGTCGCCATAGCTGGAGATGAAGTTGTTCATCATCAGATCAACGCCGGCCCAGTGGCCGTTGAATTCATATCCTGCGTCTGCTTTTGATTCAGGATGATCGGGATAGTTATGCTCGCGGATTTCAGCATATTCAGTTTCTGAGCGTTCGATTTCAAATTCAACAACATCTTCTGCCGACGCTTTTGAAATGCTGGCAACTCCTTCTACATTGACCTCAACATTGCCGGGTTCGCCTGAATAGCGAATAGTGGATGCTCCGCTACCGCTTGCTTTCAGACTTTCGGCTGCATCAAGCATGATTTCAGAAGCGCCTTCGGTGCTGACATCAGCTGTTCTGGTTTTCAGTTCACCAGCCGAAACCTGCGATGCACCTTTTAATTGCGCAATAAACGTTGTTGCAGTTCCTTTCAGATCGGCGTCGCTGGCGCCCTGCAGGTCGATGCTGAGTGTTTCGCAATTCAGATCCATGTTGAATTCGGTGGCGCCTTCGCCGGTAAGTTTCAGTTGCGGGGCCTTGAACTGTCCTTCAGTACTCAGTTCTGCGACTGATTTTAATTCAATTTCGTTCACAGCCGGAGCGGTCACTTTCATGGTGCGTGTTTCATCGTTGTTGTTGCATGCAACCGATAAAACGCCGCCCGATACTTTATAGGTAACATCGTCCGGAGGCGTGTTGCTGTCGCCGAAGCTGACAGTGTTTGATTCGCCATTGGCTAATACAACTTTTATATTTCCGGTGGCGGATATTTTGGTAAACGGCTCCACTGTTTGCTGAGCAAACGACAGGGTTGCAAAGGCAACCATCATGGAGAAAAGGGCAAAAGTTTTCATGTTCGTGTAATTTTGTAATGTGACGCTGAAGCAGAAATAAAAGTTACAGCAATTAATCTTTTTTGCTCAGCGAAAGGTTTTCAGTGGCTATTCGGTTGACCTGATTGATGCCAATGTTGGCAGCTTCGCGCAACGAAATGGATGCCAGCGGCGTTTCTTTGATAGAGTTGCGGCCACTGATAAAACCAAGGCCCCAGTCTTTCCATTGGCCCAGTGTTCCGGCGGAATGCTCATCGGGCTGCGGCTGATTTTGTGCCAGCGCATTTTTATATTCAACCATATAATAGATATCCAGAAATTCAGTTCTGGAATCGTTGATCTGATCGGGACTTTCGAATATGTTTTGTTCAAATGCATCTGATCCGCGCGCTGCAATCAGGTTTATTTTTTCGGTGGAACGAATAACCGTTTCAACGGCATTTGTGCGATCGGGCTGAGGCTGGTTCACGTTTTCGGAAGTTTGTTCCGTTGTTTGATTTTGTACGTTTGTTTGAATTTGTTCAACAGGTTTTTGTACAGGAGCAACTTCGGTTTGTGCTATTGCGGTGCTGCTTTCGGTTGACGGCTGCTGTTGGTCGGGCCAGAGGAAAAATGCCAGAATGAAAATGGCAGCTGCAGCGGTTGTATAATACATGACTCTGCGGAACGCAATAATGATCGGCTCTTTGCGGAGCAATTTGTTTTTGTGCGGATAAACAATGGCTTTGTCGGCTGCGTAGCGTGCGGCCGTCAGAATCTCCAGATCGCGCTTCCGTTCAGGGTTTTGAGCAATTGCTTCTTCCACTTTTTTAATGGTATATGCATCCAAATCTTTTTCGGCATAGGCCACCAGCAATTCATCGGTCAGCACAAAAACATGGTCGGGAATATTTTTGAGTTGTTCAATCAGCGAGGCAGGTGCTTTCAACGTCGCTTCAACAGCGGCTTCAGGCATGGTGTCGCCGAACAACAGAAACTCCTCGTACAAATCGGGATGTTGTTCCAGAAAAGCCATCAGTGCATCGGATTCGCTCTGCGACAGGTTCCCGTCGTAGTAATCAACAATGCGTTCCATATAATTTTTGTGGCTGATCATAATATAAGGTCCGGGCTTTTAATAAAGTTTTTCAATGCAATGCGTCCGCGGTAAATGTATACTTTCACCTGGCTTTCGTTCAGGCCGGTGATTTCGCCGATTTCTTCGTAGGAATAACCTTCGTAGTCGCGCAGCAGAATGACCGATTTCTGTATCGCCGGCAGTTTGTCGAGTGCTTCATCCAGTATGGCTTTCATGTCGAACGACGACGCTTTCTCATCGGTTGCCGGATGCCAGCAGTGGCTGTCGTCTTCCAAATCGAAGCCGTTTGAGTAGCGTTTTTTCTTTCTGAAATAATCGATCATGATATGATAGGCCGAAGTGAACAGATAGGATTTTGCTTTGTCGAAAGAAACCGTTTCCGATTTTTCCCACATGCGGACAAACGCCTCCTGAACAATATCGGACGAGTCTTCGCTGTCGGCGGTGTTTTTCAGGATAAACCTGTACACTGCATCGGAATACAGCTCAACACAACGGTTATATTCTTGTCTGTCCATCAGGTGGTTTGGTTACTTCACAGGCCTATGACGGAGTAAAGTTACGAAATGTTACAGGGAAAAGAAAAAAAGATAAAAGATAAAAGGAAAAAGCTCTGTCTTGAGCTTGCCGAAGGGATAAAAGGGCTTTCAGCAATCAGCAGTCAGAAAGTCGCTTCTAAGCAGTGTTAATGGTTATTGGTTATTGGTTAACGGTTAATGGTTAACGGTTAATGGTTAACGGTTATTGGTAATTCATACTTAACTTCTTCCTTCGTAATTCCTTGTTCAGTGTTCAGTGCCTGCCTGGCTGGCAGACAGGTTCGAAAGGGTTATTGGTTAACGGTAAGCTTTGCAGTATTTATAACACAGTGCCTTTAAAAACTTTATAAACTCCTATGAATAAAACCGCTTAAAAGCAAGATTAAGAGCAGTTTAAAATATTTTCTCAAAACCGGCACAGCAAAAATTTACTGCGCCGTGTTTTGGGAAGTATTTTTTTGGTAATGCAAATATAAAACTGTTTTTGAAAAATCCAAACTCCTATTAGAGGTCTCGTTGAGCCCCAGGTATCCATCGGGATTATTAAAAATGAGCAGCCACATACTTTAGATAGAGTATAGAAGACCCAGTTTATAACAGTGGTCTGCCCCAAAGGTGAATATGTCAAAAACATTTTCATATTCGCAAAGCCTTGTTATTTTACTCCGATTTTGTAATCGACATGATTTTTCCAAACCGCATAAATGCGCGAAAGGAGCTTACGTGCAATCGAAACAATTGCGTCATTACTTTCCATTCTTTTTCGAAGTTCGCTGTATTTGAGTGATAATGCAGGATCATATTTTACAGCTGTCCACGCAGCCTCAATCAGAACTGTGCGCACGCCTTTGTTTGCCCGCGGTGTAATTTTTCCGTGCTTTATTTTTTCTCCTGAAGAAAACTCTGTCGGGCACATACCAACATATGAATTCAGTTTCTTAAAACTGCAAAACCTGTTTATGTCAACAACCTCCGTAAACAGCGTCATAATTGTTATTAATCCAACTCCCGGGATTTTGTGCAACTCATTATACACATCCCTGTATCGCTCACTGGTGGCTAATATCCGGAGTTGTTTAGTATGCTCGTATTCTCTTTTTCGCAACCATTCAACATCATCAATCATTGCTTTTAATGTGTAGTTTGCGCTCGGTTCATTAAACATCAGTGATCTAAGCCAACCGATATATTTTTTACTGATATGGCTTTTGTCAAAATGAGGCGGTATATCAATTCCAAGACGAAACAACAGCGATTTAATAGCTGTTTTTCGCGATTTGAGAATTCCTTTGATTTTTCGCCTGTATCTGACCAATGTTCGATCCGCCTCAGTCTGCCTGTCCAGTACATAAATCGCATTTATCATTTTCTTACTTAGTGCTTCACCTAATCTTTTTGAATCAATTTTGTCTGTCTTTTGAAGTTTATCCTTGTTGGTTTGCGGAACGTCGGCAGCATGCGCAATTACGCATTCAATACCAAGTTCTGAAAGATCTCTCTGAATGCTGAAACCTTTAAAACCCGCTTCGTAGCATGTAACATACCGGGCTCCTGGGTAATGATTGGTCAGAAATGAATGGAAAGCTTTTGGATCTGCTTCCTGATGGAATCGTCTGACAAACATGTCATCAATAAAAATGGAAACATTCCAATTTTTCTTGTGAGTGTCAATTCCACTGTAAATTGTTTTGCCAGCAAAATTAACAAGCTCAGGTTCCGATTTTTTGTAAGTTTGTGTTCTCATATTTGGTCTTTGTTTAGGTTGTTATCGTTTTCTGAGAAAAAACTGTAGCTAATTTAGTTAGTCTACTCTTAGCAACTTACTCAAAGACCATTTTTTATTGCATGGATACTTTTTACTTTCTACTCGCAATGCGCAGCGCCGCATGCCGCCCGCCCTATGCCTATCCGCCGCGGCGGATCAGTTGTCAGAAAGTCGCTTCTAAGCAGTGTTAATGGTTATTGGTTATTGGTTAACGGTTAATGGTTAACGGTTATTGGTAATTCATACTTTACTTCTTCCTTCGTAATTCCTTGTTCAGTGTTCAGTGTTCGAAAGGGTTATTGGTTAAAGGTAAGCTTTGCAGTATTTATAACACAGTGCCTTTAAAACTTCATAAACTTTTCACTTTCCACTCGCGATGCGTTGCGCCGTATACAGATTGAGAATCAGTTCCGATAGCTATCGGACGTGAGCGCAGCGTTTATCAAAGGTGTTTTCAGTTATTCCGCGTCAACCTGTCTGCAGCCAGGCAGGTCCGCGTCTGATCTTTTTGTCCGCGTTAATCCGCGTCTAAATCTCATGCCGCCTGCCCTATGCCTCATGCGTTGTGCTCTGCGCGTTGCGCGTTGTGCTAAATGGTCTTCTCCGGCAGCACGTCGTCAATAACCGGAATCAGCATGGGTACAGCGTTTCCGACTGGTTTATACAACAGACTGTTTTCGCGCGATTCTTTTTTAATGTATTCGCCGCGTGCATCCGCCGTATTGATAATGTTGATGAGCACACTCAGTATAACAATGTACTTGATGGAGGCGAATGCAGCTCCGAAAAGTTGATTGAACAGTCCGAGATGCACAGTCTTGACAACTTTTTCAAGAATGCTGGCAATGTAAAATACCAGAATCAGTGTTCCGATAAAGGCAATCAGAAATGCGATGATTTGAGTCTGCTCTTCGTTGGTGTTTAAAACCGAAGCAACAAAACCACCAATCCATTTGCTGAGATAAATGCCGACAACAATGCCGAGTCCCAGTGCGCCGATTTGTGCAATTTCGTGAATAACACCTTTTGTAAAGCCGCGGTACACGCCCCAGCCAATCGGAATCAGAATAATCAGATCAATCAGGTTCACAGTTTTCCTTTTAAGTGACGGGTTAATTGAGTTGCAAATATAAAATCATTCAGCTCGGTATTGTCTGAATGAAGAATTTCCTTGTTGGAACCTTTCCACCACAGGTTTCCTTTGTAAATAAAAGCCACATTATCGCCGATTTCAATCACCGAATTCATATCGTGCGTATTGATAACGGTAGTCATGTTGAATTCCTTGGTCAGCTCGCTGATCAGCTGGTCGATGAGAATGGATGTTTTCGGATCGAGTCCCGAATTGGGCTCATCGCAGAACAGGTAGCGCGGATTCATTACAATGGCGCGTGCAATGGCCACACGTTTTTTCATACCACCACTGATTTCGGACGGCATAAGTTTGTTGGCATGTTGCAGATCGACGCGGCGCAGACAAAAATTCACGCGTTCTTTTTTTTCAGCCTGCGTGAATTTGGTAAACATATTCAGCGGGAACATCACGTTTTCGGCCACGGTCATTGAGTCGAACAAGGCGCCGCCCTGAAACACAGTGCCGATTTCCTGCCGCACTTTTTTCTGTGCTTCTTCGTCCATGACTGTGAAATTGCGGTCATCAAAGAAAATTTCGCCCTGATCGACTTTATGTAGTCCGAGCAGACATTTCAGCAACACCGTTTTTCCTGAGCCGCTTTGACCGATAATCAGATTGTTCATACCCGGCTCCAGGCGCAGCGAAACATCTTTCAGCACCATTTTCTGTTCGAAGCTTTTGAATATGTTCCGGACTTCGATCATGTAAGCAGAATTTGGGTAAGAATCACGTTGAACAGAATAATCATAATGCTGCTCTGAACCACGGCTTTGGTGCTGGCGCGGCCGACTTCGAGTGCGCCGCCATTCACCGAATATCCGAAGAAAGAACTTACCGATGTTATAATAAAGGCAAAGAACAACGACTTGATCAATGAATAGAAAACTTCGAAGGGCACAAAAAAGGACCGCACGCCGAGCATATAGGTTTCAACGCTGAAAAGGCCTGTCAGTATGGCAACCAGATATCCGCCGAAGACCCCGAGAAACATGGAGATGACCACGAGCACCGGGAAAATGAGAACGAAAGCGACAATTTTCGGCAGAATAAGAAAGCTGGCCGAATTGATGCCCATGACATCCAGCGCGTCGATTTGCTCGGTTACGCGCATGGTGCCTAGTTCGCTGGCAACGCGCGAGCCGACTTTTCCGGCCATGATGAGACTCATGATGGTGGCCGAAAACTCGAGCACAATGGATGAACGGGTAATATAGCCGATGGTATAACGCGGAATCAGCGGACTGTCGATGCTGTAGGCGGTCTGCATCGATAATACGGCGCCCATAAACACGCTGATGATGGCAATAATACCAAGCGATTCGATACCCAGCAGCCGGAATTCAACAAGCACCTGATTGCGGAACTGATCCATGCGGTCGGGCTTTTTAAAAACCCGCAGCATCAATAGGATGTACTCGCCGATACTTGAAAACGTATTCCGAATCATGTGGCGAATGTAGAAATTTTTTTTGACTTTTGTGTTATAGCTTTGCTTCATCCGGGGGCTTTGAGAATCAGCTTGTATTTTTGAGTGAATTGCAGTTACAGTGTTTCCTGTTTGGAATTTGGTCTTCACTTCTTCCTTCTTTGTTCAGTGTTCATGATTCGGTCTTGACTTCAAACTTCCTTGCCTGCCTGGCGTCAGACAGGTTCGAAACGGTTATTGGTTAATGGTTAACGGTTAAAGGTTAATGGTTATTGGTTAACGGTTAATGGGAATTCATACTTTACTTCATACTTCTTAGTTCCTCCGCCGCGGCGGATTCCTTGTTCAGTGTTCGTGATTCGGTCTTCACTTCAAACTTCCTTGTTCATTCGCCCACCAGATCTAAAATCAAAAATCATAAATCCTTTCCGCCGCGGCGGACTTAAATCATTTCTTCCTATTTTTGCAAAAAATTGCCTCATGCTCACTTTACAACTGATCCGACAGGAAACCGCCTTTGTGAAAGATCGCCTTGCGGTGAAAAATTTTAAAAATATTGCCCTCGTTGACGACATCATTGCCCTCGACGACAACCGCCGTAAGCTGCAACTGGAGCGCGACGACGCACAGAACGAAATGAACAGCCGCTCGAAGGAAATCGGTGTTGCCATGAAAGAAAAAGATATGGCCAAAGCCGAAGCGCTGAAAAATGAAACCGCCGAGCTGAAAGAAAAAATCAGGGTGCTGAACCAACAGCACGACGATGTGGTGGCCGAACTGAACAACAAACTCGTGCTGCTGCCCAATCTGCCTCATGCTTCGGTGAAGCCCGGACATTCGGCCGAAGACAACGAAATTATTCACAGCGAAGGAACCATTCCGGACCTGGGTGCATCAGCTTTGCCGCACTGGGAGCTGACTTCGAAATATAAACTCATCGATTTTGAACTCGGTGTGAAAATCACCGGCGCCGGATTTCCCGTGTACACCGGTCTGGGTGCGCGTCTTCAGCGGGCTCTGATCAATTATTTTCTCAGCGAAGCTGTCAAAGCCGGATACACCGAAATTCAGCCCCCGCTGATGGTCAACGAAGCTTCGGGTTACGGTACCGGACAGCTGCCCGACAAAGACGGCCAGATGTATTTTGCCACCGAAGACAATCTGTATCTCATTCCCACCGCCGAAGTGCCGGTGACCAATATTTACCGCGATGTGATTCTGAAAGCCGAAGATCTGCCAGTGAAAAATGCGGCGTACAGCGCCTGCTTCCGTCGCGAAGCCGGCTCGTACGGCAAAGATGTGCGCGGTCTCAATCGTTTGCATCAGTTCGATAAAGTCGAAATCGTACAGATTGCACATCCCGACAAATCGTACGAAATTCTGGAAGAAATGCGCGCCCATGTGGCCGGCCTGGTTCGCGGACTGGGATTGCCTTTCAGAGTACTCAGACTGTGCGGAGGCGATATCAGTTTTACTTCGGCCCTGACCTATGATTTTGAAGTATACAGCGCAGCACAGCAGAAATGGCTCGAAGTAAGTTCGGTTTCCAATTTCGAATCGTTTCAGTCGAACCGCATGAAACTTCGCTTTAAAGATGCTGAAGGTAAAACACAGCTGGCGCATACGCTCAATGGCAGTGCACTGGCCTTGCCCCGTATTGTAGCCGCTTTGCTCGAAAACAATCAGACACCGGACGGAATTATTGTTCCTGCTGTTCTGGTACCGTTTATGGGTGTCGATATCATCAAGTAATTGCCTTATGAAAAAAGCTGTTTTTGTTTTTGCAGTTGTAAGTATTTTACTGGTTTCGTGCCGTCCTGCTTATATCCGCCATGGCGTCAAAGATATTCACGCAGAACGCACGCGGCTTGAAGATGCCCGCGCCGGTTTTGCAGTCCTCGATACCGCCCTGGTCCATAGAACCTATAAAGCATATCTGGCGGAAATTGATTCCATCAATACGTATTTTCACGATCAGTACAGCGAAAGTGCCTGGCAACTGATGACGCAGTACGGACAATTGAAGAAACCGCTGAAAACCTATTTTGAACAGTATTCGAATATACAGAAAGATTATGATTTTTCAATTCTTCAGCTGTCGAATCTGGAATATGATCTGCGCGAAAAAAATGTCAGCAGCGATCAGTTCAATATTTATATCAAATCGGAGCGCGAAGCCATCGATCAATTGATTATGAAAAGCAATCTGATATCAGAAAATGCAGTTTGCAACGTTAATAGATTCAATGAACTGACACCCAAAATGGATAGTCTGATTGTGGTATTTAAAGCGGGATTGAAAAAATAATGCGCATCGTTTGTATTCTGCTGCTACTTTTCTCCGTTTTCGTGCTGCCTGCACAGGAAACCGAAAAGGAATTGCTGGCGCGTGAATACATGGTCAATGGCGAGTTTGATAAAGCAGTACAGTTGTACGAAGAAATCTTTTCGAAAAATTCTTCGACCTATGTGTACGACAATTATCTCGAATGTCTGATTCAGACCAAAGCATGGAAAGATGCGGAAAAGCTCACGCAAAAGCAGAAACGCAACAATCCTTCGATGCCGCGCTTTTATGTGGATGAAGGTTATGTGTATCAGCTGCAGCAAAAAACAAAGGAGTCCGATAAAGCATTTAATGATGCTGTAAAGTGGTCATTGACCTCGGAGCAGCAGGTGCTCGATCTGGCTGCCGCCTTTCAGGTGCGCGAGCTCAACAACTGGACGATTACAACACTTAAAGCCGGGCTGAAACAGTTTACATCATCCGGATCGCTGCGCGTAGCACTGGCTGCAGCTTATCAGAAAGGAGCCATGTATTCCGAAATGCTTGATGAATATTTGTTGCTGCTCGATAATCCTGTATACGGAATTGCTGAACTGCAGAAGAATCTGCAAACCATCATGGCCGAAGATGCCGAAGGGAAAATCGGTCCGTTGTTTCGCGACAAATTGTTGCAGCGCGTTCAGAAAGATCCTTCGAACTACGATTATAACCGTTTGCTGATCTGGTATTACGAAGAAAACGGACAGTTCGACCGCGCGCTGATTCAGGCCAAAGCTTACGACAAGCGTAGCAAAACCGATGGCGATCTGACCTACGATGTTGCACAGATTTGTGTGTCGAATATGCAGTATGCCACTGCCGAAGACGGCCTGGCGTGGATTGTTGCGCTGGGTACCGAGAAAGCGTTGTATAACGATGCGCGCGATCTGCTGCTCGAAGTAAAATATTTAAAACTGACTGATAACCCGGATGCGACGGCTGATGAATACAAGGCTCTGTCAATTGATCTGAAGACAGCACTGGCCTCGTCCGAATACCGGCGCAACCGTTACACGTTGTTGATGCGGCTTGCCAACATTGAGGCCTATCGCCTTCTGCAGCCCGACGAAGCCATTGGTCATCTGAACGAAATTGTGAATACGGGCGGTTATCAGCCGGTGCAGATGGCCGAAGCCAAATTGCTGATGGGCGATATCATGCTGCTCAAAGGCGAAGTGTGGGAAGGCTCGTTGCTGTATTCGCAGGTGGAAAAAGCGTTTAAGCACGACACCATTGGATTTTATGCCAAATTCCGCAATGCACGTCTGTATTATTTCCTCGGCGAATTTGATTACGCATCGGCTCAACTCGAGATTCTGCGCGGCGCTACATCGAAGCTGATTGCCAACGATGCCATGGAATTATTTCTTGTGATTCAGGAAAATGTGGATGCAGACAGCTCGTACATCCCGCTTGAAAAGCTGGCTAAAGCCGATATGCTGGTGTTCAGCATGCAGTACGATCAGGCATTGCTGGTTCTTGACACGATTACAAAAAGTTTTCCCGGTCATCCGGTGCTCGATGATGCTGTGTACCGGCGGGCGCAGATTTTTACGAAGCTGAAACAATACGATCGCGCTGTATCGGAGTTGAAAATTATTTTGAGCACATATTATTTCGATATCCTTGCCGACAATGCCCTGCTGATGCTGGGTAACATATATGAAACAAAGCTGCCGGACAAGGAACAGGCTATGACATATTATATGCAGCTGGTGACCGATTTTCCGGGAAGCATTCTTGTAAACGAAGCCCGCCAGCGCTACCGAGCGCTCCGCGGCGATAATATTAACTGATTGTATGCTGCCAGTACGCCCCAAAAAACAACTCGGACAGCATTTCCTAAACGATGCCAATATTGCACGTAAAATTGCTGCATCGCTGCGATGTGCCGGTGAAAATTCAGTAGTGGTTGAAATTGGCCCTGGGAGCGGTTTTATGACACAGTTTCTGGTCGATCAGCCATATAAACTGTTACTTATTGAAACCGACCGCGAGAGCATTGAATATTTGCACGAGCGCTTTCCAGATATGCATGAAAACATTCTGCACCGCGATGTGTTATCGGTCGATTTATCGCAACTGAGCAGTATTCCGGTAAGTGTGATTGGCAATATGCCCTACAATATTTCCGGACCGCTGTTGTTTATGGCGCTTGATCAGCGACCCATGTTGAACGAATGGGTGGGTATGCTGCAGAAAGAAGTGGCAGACCGTATTGTTGCAAAGCCGTCCACCAAAGCATATGGTATTCTGAGTGTGTTGCTGCAGGCTTATTTCGACACGGAAATGTTGTTTACCGTTCCGCCCGGCGTTTTTATTCCGCCACCCAAAGTGAATTCCGCTGTCATCAGGCTGGTGCCAAAGACAACAGATATTCCGCAATGCGATTATCAGGAGCTGAAAATGTTGGTAAAAACGGCTTTCAATCAGCGCCGTAAGACGATGCGCAATTCGCTGAAAAACTTATTTACTGCTGAAAAACTAGCAGATCCGTTTTTTAATAAACGTCCCGAAGAGCTGAATTGGCGCGAGTTTGAAACTATGCTTCAGAAGTAATTCAGTAGGAGTGTCCTAATGTAGTGGAATGTTGTAAATAATGCACGGGTTGTGTTACAAGGAGTTTATGTGCCATATCCTCTGCATCATGTTTTATTTGTGCAGCTAAATTAAGGAAATAGTAATAATGCTGGCGATAATCCCCGAAGTCGAAATAGGGTGGTAACTTGGCATATTCATCGGGTTGCATCAGCGGAAACTTTAGAAATGAATGAAGAAAGTAATGCGATAAAGCCACGCGTGAATGTGCATCATGAATTCGTCTGAAATATATTTCCTTCACTTTGAAAAAGTCATGCAGGTCTCTGTAGCCCAGTTCTTCGAGTGTTGGGTTGAGTGAACTGAAATTACTGAAGACCGGTGCAAAATACATTTTAACAATGGCCGGACTGATGTTGTTTTTTTCAAATTCATTCATAAAATAGTGATAGTACAGCACACAAAGTTCCACGCAGGAATGTCGCAGCTTTCTTGGGTTGTTGTTAAAATCACGGACACATCTTTTTGTGAGGTCGTATGAATACCGCTCAATGGTTTTTTTCATCTTATGGTGAAAACGCTTGATGACTGCCATGGTCTCAACGCTCACTTCAGCTTCAAAGGGTTTGATATCAAAACCGATATCAAATTCCAGAGCTCTTCTGGGTTTAAAAAATGTAAACATGGCTCATTGGTTTAATGGGTTAAAAATATTTATTTACATTAAGATACAATATATTTGTAGAAGGATCAAGCTTGTATGATATATCGCATAAAAACGCGTGCATAATTTAGCATTTGGCCTGTTAAATACTTCAGATCCTACGTTTATTTATCGGTGTATTTTCTTGTAAGCCATTAGCAGTGCTGTATTTCGGAAATGGATTTTTGAAAACACCACTCATGGCTATTTCTCAGCCGAATATTTGCTGCTTTATAAATATTAATGCGCGTTTTGAAGAAAGTAATTTCTTCCTCCAAAATTTAGTAAAGTTCTGTTGTTCTGATTAGTGTTTCAGATTTTCGTAGAAACGAGTCACAATCAACTGTGCAGCTGCATAAGGCGATAGTTGCGACGAGAAGACTTTTTTCTCGAGGTCTGTATTCAGATGCCGGATATCGGCAGCACTGAAAAAGTCGGATTGCAGCAACTCGAGAATGGCCTGATGAAAGCGGTTGACTTCCTGTTCGTGCCTGAATCGATCGAAGTAGTTTGTTTTGCGTGCATGTGCTTCGTAATCCAGAATGGTATTCCAGACTTCGCCAATGCCGGATCCTGATAAGGCCGAGCACAGGCCGACCTGGGTAAGCCAGCCCGAAGGATGAGCAGGCATCAGGTGAAGCGCATTACTGATTTCGGAGGCGGCCAGTTTGGCACGCATCATATTGTCGCCTTCGGCTTTGTTTACATAAATGGCATCGGCCATTTCCATGATGCCACGTTTGATTCCCTGCAATTCATCGCCGGCACCCGGCAATTGCAGCAGCAGGAAGAAATCGACCATTGAACGTGCTGCGGTTTCGCTCTGGCCCACACCGACGGTTTCAACAATAATAACATCGAATCCGGCTGCTTCGCATAGCACAATCGATTCGCGGGTTTTACGCGCCACACCGCCCAGGGTACCTGCCGACGGCGAAGGTCGTATAAAGGCATCGGGATTCGATGACAGTTTTTCCATGCGCGTTTTATCGCCCAGAATGCTGCCTTTCGATATCTGACTCGATGGATCGATGGCCAATACAGCGACTTTCTTCCCGATGGCTGTAAGATGATTTCCGAATGCTTCAATAAACGTACTTTTACCAACACCCGGAACGCCCGTAATGCCAATGCGGATGCTGTTTCCCGACAGCGGCAGACATTTTTCAATCAGTGTTTGCGCCAGCTGCTGATGTTCGTCGCGTGAACTCTCAATCAAAGTGATGGCGCGGCTCAGCAATACGCGGTTGCCGGTTTTAATGCCTTCAAACAATTCATTAAAATCAGGTACTTTATTTTTTTTTCCCGCCATTTTACGAATGGCTTCTTCGTTGGTCTGAGGCGGCTGCTCAATGCCTTGCTGAACTTTCAGTGCCGATTCAAATGGCTTTTTATCTTTATTCATGACCGGACAAAATTAGCAGCGTGCCGCGAAAAAAACATTATAAGTTTTCCAAAATTTTCAACCAGTCTGTTTCGAGCGATTCAAGCGGAGTTTCGATGATGCGACCGATTTCGTGCCCATCCGCAGCCATGGAATTAAAAATAAATGTCGGCACTTTTTCTATATTCAGCGGAATCAGTTCTTCTTCAAAACCCGGTGCCGTTTTTTTCTTATTGACACAGATTATCCGGATGTTTTCTTCGGGAAATCCGGCCTGATCGGCCACTTTCAGAAAGCGTGGAACCTGTTCCTGACTGTCGCCGCACCAGCTTCCCATGACGATGGTAATTTTGTAATCATGTCCATACGCAGATAACAGCATGAGTGTTTCCGGGGCAGGAGAGTAGGCGCCGTATTCGGCGTTGTAGTGTTCTGCAAAAATGGGGTGGATTAAGCCTTCACGGTTGCATTCCCCAATCAGAATGTCTTTCTGGGCGGTTGTATCAAAAGTAATCTGGTTCATTTGCGCATTTACATTGGTCGAAACGAGCATTACAGCGATAATCATCAGGACTTTGTACATCGGTTGGTAGTGTTAGAAAAAGGTTTGCTATCTTTGACTGTTCAATGGGCGTCATGCAAAAGC
>CAYSCE010000033.1:0-5881 GCA_964429475.1 uncultured Bacteroidaceae bacterium
CACGCAACAACAACGAGCTGGCCGCTATTTTCGGAAATTTCGTCAATCGCGCCATGGTTCTTACTCATAAATATTTCGAAGGACGTGTACCTGCTTCAACACAAGGCACAGAGCTCGATGACATTATGAAAGAAGTGTCGGCGCTGAAAGAAAAAATCACCGGAAGTCTGGAACAATTCCGCTTCCGCGAAGCGCTTGGTTTCTTCATGGATATTGCGCGTCTGGGCAATAAATATCTCACTGATAAAGAGCCCTGGAAAGTGTATAAAGAAAATCCGGAAGCCGTCAAAGGCATTCTGAACAACGTTTTGCAGATCTCGGCCAACATGGCGGTGCTTTCGGAAATATTCCTGCCATTCACTGCAACAAAGCTGAAATCGATGCTGAACATGAATGAAACTTCGTGGAATGACATTGGCAAACCTATGCTGAATGAAGGATTGCAATTAAATCAGCCGGAAATTCTGTTTGAAAAAATTGAAGATACTGATATTCAAAAACAGCTCGACAAGCTGGAAGCATCGAAGATTGCGAATAAAGCAGCCAATGTCAGTTTTGAGCCGGTGAAGCCCGATGTGAGTTTCGATGATTTTTCGAAAATTGATCTGCGTGTGGGAAAAATTCTGGAAGCAGAAAAAGTGGCCAAAACCAAGAAGCTCATGAAACTGAGTGTTGATATGGGTTTTGAAACACGCACCATTGTGTCGGGTGTGGCTGAATATTTTACACCGGAACAGATGATCGGAAAGAAAGTGGTTGTGGTGGCCAATCTTGGAAAGCGCGACATCAAAGGTGTTGAATCGAACGGAATGATTCTGTATGCCGAAAATGCCGATGGAACGCTGATGATGGTGAATCCGTGCGATGAAGCCATGTGCGGCGGAATGGTCAAGTGATTTAAGAATATCGATCGGATGATTTTTGATTTTTGATCTGACGGAGAAATGATTTAAGAATATCGATCGGATGATTTTTGATTTTTGATATGACGGAGAAATGATTTAAGAATATCGATCGGATGATTTTTGATTTTTGATCTGACGGAGAAATGATTTAAGAATATCGATCGGGTGATTTTTGATTTTTGATCGGAAGTGTGGAGAAGAAATTTGAATATTCCTACCTTTCCATGGCAAACTCCAAAATCTCAAATCATTGCTCCACCCTTCAAAAATCAAAAATCTCAAATCGGAAATCTTATATCAAAGTCTGTTTTTCAACCAATGTTTGAAATTTTCCGGCATTTTTTAGCTGTTTGTTTCTGAATTATTTTACTTTTGACGAATAATTCAGAATAAAACAGTATCCATCACATGAGAACTGATTTCGATGCTCGTGCCAATTACGAGAACACCAAGAAGGAAGTCGGGTATGTGCCGCGCCGCGAAGCCACACAAGCCACGTACGACTCCATCGGCTTTATGTCGGGACTTGAAGTACACCAGCAGTTGCTGACAGACAAAAAGCTTTTTTGTAACTGTCCTGCCGGAAAGTTTAACCCCAGCCATGTTTACGATGCAGAAGTGATTCGTCATATGCGCCCCACACTGAGTGAGCTTGGCGAATACGACGGAACCGCGCTGATGGAATTCAAAACCCGCAAGGAGATTGTTTACCGCGTTAAAAACGAAACCACCTGTACATATGAAGTGGACGACACTCCGCCGTTCCCCATCAATCGTCAGGCGCTCGATATAGCCATCAAAATTTCTCTTTTGTCGAAGCTGAACATTGTGGGCGAAGTTCATATCACCCGCAAGCAATACCTCGACGGCAGCATCCCGACAGGGTTTCAGCGTACCGCCATCATTGGTGTTGAAGGCGAACTTCCGATGAAAGACAAAAAAATCCGATTGATTCAGCTCAGCATTGAAGAAGACAGCTGCCGCGAAATCAGCGATATTGGTCATACCCGCGTGTATAAAACCGACCGACTGGGCATGCCTCTGATTGAGACAGTTACTTATCCTGATATGAAAAATCCGGATGAAGTAAAAGAAGTCTGTGATTATATTCGTTTCCTGAATCGCAGTACAGGACTGGTCCGTACAGGTATCGGTGCCGGCCGCGAAGACGTCAACGTCAGCTGCAAAGGCGGAACGCGTATCGAAATAAAAGGCGTCAGTCACACCAAATGGATTCCGGAACTGACACACGTTGAATGTTTCCGTCAGTGGGCGCTGCTGAAAGTCCGCGACAAGCTGCTGAAAAAATTCGGCTCTGCTGCCAACTGGAATATGCGTCATGAATTTCTGGATTATGACATGTTCGAAATTACCTACGAACCTCTGAAAGTCGCACGTGATGCCGGACACAAAATAGTAGCCGTTAATCTTCCGGGATTCCGTGGCATACTGAGCCATTTTACGCAACCGACAAAAATGTTTGCGCATGAAATCTCGGATCGTCTGAAAGTAATTGCCTGCCTCGAAAAACCGAATATGCTGCACACCGAGCAATTCAAATCCTTCATCACACCGCTCGATCTCGAAATCATTGCGCCGATGCTGGATGCCAAAGACGATGATGCACAGATTGTTTTCTGGGGACCAGAGGCCGACATCAAAACCGCACTGGAAGTCATTGAAGAACGTTGCCGCATGGCATTCGAAGGCATTCCGAATGAAACCCGCAAAAGCTTCGAAGACGGCTCAACCATTTTCGAACGCGTGTTGCCTGGTGCCGACCGCATGTATCCCGACACCGACAGTGCTCCGATTCCGCTTACCGATAAACAAATTGAAGATCTCCGCAAAGACCTGCCAACTGAAGTGAGCGAACGCTACAATCAGCTGAAGAAATGGGGTGTGGCCGAAAGCACCTATTTCTATCTGTTTACCAACAACCTGTATCCGGCTATTGATGCCATCAGCAAGAGTACCGACACCGATCCGAAATGGGTTGGCAACTTTATCGGACACCGGCTGAAATGGGTAGAAGGACATTTCGAAAAAGGCCATGGATTCAGCATCAGCAATATTGAAAGCATGATTCAGTATCTGAAGAAAAATCATATGGATCTGAAATATGCCTACAACATGTTGCCGGTGGTTTATCAATATCCGAAAATGGATTTTGATTCAGTGCTGACCAGCTTGAAATTCAAAGCACTGAAAGCCGATGAAATCACGGAAAAAATCAATTTCCTGAATGAAAAGTTTGGAACGGTTTGTCATACCGATACACCTGAAAACCGCATCAACTGGATCATGGGTGAATTGCAGCGCATAGCCCGCGGCAACATAAGCCTGACCGAATTACACAAAATCGTTAAACAGAAAATTTCAAAATAATGAGCGAAGATTTTTTCCAGGGATATAAGGGCCATGCGCTCGAACTGCTGAAGAAATATCAGGTCCGCGTATGGGGTCAGGCCGAAGTTGAAACTACCCGCGGTAACTTTCAGGGCACCGTGCTGCCACGCGCCGAAAACGATGATGACAAACACATCGTGCTGAAAATTATCACCGGCTACAATGTGGGCGTTGACACCACCACCATATTGAACATGAAGGAAACCGGCTACAAAAAAGCCAATTACAAAATTCCTGAAAAACAATTTCCGGTGACCAAGGGCCTGCCCAATGTGAAACTGCTCGGTACGGGCGGCACCATTGCGTCGCGTCTCGATTACCGTACAGGCGCTGTGATTCCCGCATTTACTCCGGGTGAATTGTATGGTGCAGTTCCTGAACTGGCCGACATTTGTAACCTCACGACCGATAAGCTCTTTGCGGTTTTCAGCGAAAACATGGGACCGGAGCAATATAAAAAACTGGCTGTTGCCATCGGCGAAGAAATTGAAAAAGGAATTGATGGCATTGTGATCGGACACGGAACCGATACACTCTCGCATACCGCAGCAGCACTGACTTTCATGGTGCAGAATTCACCGGTACCCATTGTACTGGTAGGCTCACAGCGTTCTTCGGACCGCCCTAGCTCCGATGCCGCACTGAATCTTATGCATGCAATGACGGCTGCCGGTCACGGCGATGTGGCGGAAGTTATGGTATGTATGTTCGGACCCACTTCGGATGAATACGGATTCCTGCACCGTGGCACCCGCGTGCGCAAAATGCACTCATCGTACCGCTCTACATTCCGCACCCTGGGCGATGTTCCGCTGGCCACCATTACACGAAAGGGCGTTGTTCCCATCAAACAAAATTACAATCCGCGCCGCAAGGACCGCAAAGTCAATATCTATCCGTATTTCGAAGAAAAAGTCGCCATTGTGTATTATTATCCGAACATGATGCCTGACATTATCGACAGTCTGGTTGACAATGGCTACCGTGGAATCATCATTGCCGGCACCGGTCTCGGACATATCAACAAACCGCTGTATCCGGCCATTGAGCGCGCTCATGCAAAAGGAGTTCATATGTTCATGGCGGTACAAACACTGTACGGTTATTGCCACATGTTTGTGTACGATACCGGACGCGACCTGATGGCCAAAGGCATTGTGCCTGCTGCCAACATGCTTCCTGAAACCGCTTACATCAAACTGGGCTGGGTGCTTGGTCAGACCGATGATCCCGAAGAAGTAAAACGTCTGATGCTGACACCTGTGAACGATGAAATCACCGAACGCGAGCCCTATAACGGCTATCTCGTATTTCAGGGCGGGGTGAAAGAGGTGGACGAGTTTGTGAGAAAAGTGCATAAATAATTTTCGCGAATACTTTGTAGTGGTCAGTTGTCAGTAGCCAGTTATAAGTGATGAGTAAATCAAACTCACTACTGACTACTCACTACTGACTACTCACAACTGGCTACTAACTCATCAGCTGTGGAAATACAATTAGTCCTCATTTGTGTTGTTTCGTTTTTTGCCGGCTTTATCGATTCGATAGCCGGAGGTGGCGGATTGATACAGACGCCGGCGATTTTGTTTTTGTTTCCGCAATACCCCGTGGCCACTTTGCTGGGCACCACCAAGATTCCATCCTTTTCGGGAACTGCATTGGCGACGTATCAGTTTTCGAAAAAAGCCACCATCAATCCAAAACTGTTTTTGTTTCTTGTACCGGCCGCTTTTACCGGATCGGCGCTGGGCGCGTGGTGTATCACTATTGTTGAAGATGATTTTATCAAACCGGTTATCCTTGCATTATTGGTACTGGTGGCTGTATATACTTTTCTGAAAAAAGATTTGGGATCGGTAAAAACCAAAGACGTTGTTTTGAAAAAACAAATTGTGGCAGGCTCTATTTTCGGCTTCATCATTGGTTTTTACGACGGCATGATTGGTCCCGGCACCGGATCGTTTTTTATTTTGTGTTTCATTTTCTTTATGGGTTTCGATTTCATTGCGGCCAGTGCCAATGCCAAAATGCTGAATCTGGCCACCAATCTGAGCGCCATTGGCCTGTTTGCGGCAACCAACAATATCATTTACCGCTTAGCCATACCCATGGCCATCTGCAACATGGGCGGCGCTTACTTAGGATCGAAGCTGGCATTGCTGAAAGGCAACCGTTTTATCCGCATTTTCTTTCTCATTGTGGTTACGGCAACCATTGTAAGGTTTGCATTTGAGGTGTTTTGACAATGGCTTTTAATCGGTTATCATCAAAAAATATTTTTTACAGAAATTCATTTGCATCCTGTTTCTGAAATTATAATTAATTTTGGGAAACAAAATGTTGCATTTGTTATTTGAACTTAAAATATTAAAACAAACTAATAAACAATTTTCGGAAATTATTTTTGAAGATGAAAAGATAAAATTCTTTTTCTTAACCAAACGAAATCTCCATTAATTCTGTCAAAAACTGAAGTTCGGATTGACTTAAGCAATGACGAAATTGAATTTACTAATCTAATCACAAATAAATATATCGGCAATGCTTATAAAAACAGAATTGCAGAG
>CAYSCE010000033.1:5981-15578 GCA_964429475.1 uncultured Bacteroidaceae bacterium
GGGTGTTGCGCCAGCTGATTGTTTATAAATCGGCACAAAGCACCAACCCGGAAACAACAGACACGACCAAAACCTATATGAGTGAATTACAGGTTTCGGTTTATCCTAACCCAACCGTGGGAAATCTGGAAATGGAAATTTCCAATTTATCAGGAAGTGAGCAGGGCTATGTTGTTTTGTATGATCTGAACGGCAAACCATTGTTTCGCACAGAGGATCTGAATTCAGTTATAAAAATGGAGCTTGAAAGCAAACCAGCCGGGAGCTACATTCTGCAACTGGTCATCGGAGATCAGAAAAAAGAATGGAGAGTCGTGAAGGAATAGGAACTTCTGACTTTTGTTTTTCAAAGCACCTTCTTCAATTACGGTTCAGAATAGCTATTGGAAATCATGAAAATTATTTCCATTGAAATGATTACGCCGCTTTGTATTTGAGGTGTTTTGAAAAAAATTATTTCAACACATTCGGTTATTCAGAAAACATTTAGTTTCTTTGTAAAAAAAACATGCGCCCATACATACAGCGACTGAACAGCCAAAGTGTTCTGATTATTGCGCTGATCCTGTTTTTATCGTATATTCCATTGTTTCACAAACTGGACAGCCTGGCAGTTTTTATGTGGGATGAAGCTTTTTATGCCAAAAACAGCATCGAAACCACGTTGAACAATAACTTTATCGTGCTGACCGAAGATGGCCAGGTAAGCCCGTTCAACACAAAGCCTCCGCTGGTTATCTGGGCGCAGAGTTTATGCATGCGCGTGTTGGGCATTAATACACTGGCGCTCCGCCTGCCGTCTGCACTTGCCGGGTTGGTGATTGTTGTTGCACTGATGATCTTTTTCCGCAAACAATTTAAGTCTAATCTGATGGTTTTTACAGCTGCCATGACATTGCTGACGGCAGCCGGATTTATCAGCATGCATGTAACCCGAAGCGGAGATCTGGACGCGGTTTTATCGATGTTCACCATGTTGTATTGCTTGTACTTTTTCAATGCTTTATTGTCCGAAAAAATTCCGAACCGTTTTTACTTTATCATGGCATTGCTGGTGACAATGGCTGTGTATTCAAAGTCGGTGGCAGGGCTCATGCTGTTGCCCGGTCTGGCTTTATCGGCGCTGATTTCGGAAAAAAGAAAAACAATTTTCTGCAATGTACACCTTTATCTTGCTGCCTTCGGCGGGCTATTGCTGATTGCAATATTTTATATCATACGCGAAACACTGGCACCCGGCTTTGTCAGCATGGTCTGGAATTCAGAAATAGTGCGGTTCAACAACGATATTACGCCCTGGCATCAGCATCCGTTTTTCTGGTTTATTGATCGTTTTGCACATACGACCTTTTATCCGTTGATTTATCTGATGCCTGTAGCCATCATAGCCGGCGTGTTGAGCAAAACAAAAAAAATACGGCAACTGACCACCTATACAACCATAACCATACTCGGTTATTTATTCTTAATATCGTATCCGCCCGACAAGCTTTACTGGTACGATGCGCCCTTGTATGGTTTATTTGCCGTATTGACCGCTGTACTGTTTTTCGAAGCAAATTACTGGCTGTCAAAAATTATCCGAAGCGAAAAAATCCGCTTTGCAGGATTGATGCTTACAGCTATAGCCGTTTTCTACCAGCCTTACCTGCGGATCTATCATTTCACTGAACAGCAGCCAAAAATATTTGAGAACATTGAACTCGAAGCTGTGTGTTTAAAAAGGCTCATTCAAACAGATGCAAATACACCCGATGTATTATTTTACAAACCGGCCATGCCGATTAACCGCTTTCAGGTAGATTTTTATGCAGCAGAGCTGCAACAAAAGACAGGTATGGAGTTGCAGCAGACCGATACGATTGCGCAAATCAAATCCGGACAAAAAGTGTTGGTGTGCCAGGAAGACAAGCACAAAATCCTGCTCGATTCGTTTGAGGTAAAGCAAACGGCCGACTGGCAGCAATGCAGAGTGTATTCGGTACTTGGAAGAAAATAACAGGCTGTAATCTACTCCTGATTAATAAATTGTATATTTTTAACACACATTAAAAATATTTTCTACATTTGTTCAAATTAAAAACCGAAAACTATGAAATCAATGTCAAAAATCACAACCCTTTTAATCATGGTTGCTTTTGTAGCAGTATCATGTGGCAAATACGAAGAAGGTCCGAAATTCAGTCTGGCAACAAAAAACGCCCGTTTGATCAACACCTGGAAAATTGATGAAAAATTCAAGAATGGTGCTTCTGAAACCGTTACAGCTGATGAAAAAGATGACTATATGGAAGTAAAAAAAGACGGTGTTTTGTCTATGACACTTGTAACCAGCGGAGTTTCCACCACCTATACCGGAACATGGGAATTTACTGCTGACAACGCCAATGTCCGTATGACTTATTCAGGTTCTGTATTTGGAATTCCTTTCACCGTTGACGAGGAATACACCATTCTGCGACTGACCTCGGACGAACTGTGGCTCGAGCAGGTTGAAGGCAGCAACACTTACGAATATCATTACGTAACAAAATAATACAACCAGTGGGGGGGACTCCCGAGGTTTTCATTAAAACCAAACAATATGAAATCAATGACAAAAATGATGATGGCTCTTGTAGCCCTGGCTTTTGTAGCTGCTTCGTGCGGTAAATACGAAGACGGACCCGGATTCAGTCTCGCTTCGAAAGAAGCCCGGGTTATCAATGTGTGGTCACTTGACGAAGAATTTGAAAACGGTGTTGCACAGGAACTCACTGCCGATGACAAAGACGATTATATCGAATTCATGAAAGACGGAAAAGCCGTTTTCACATGGGTTACCAGCAGCGGTTCAGCAAACTTCGATGCCACCTGGGAATTCTCAGATGACAAAGAAAAACTGATCTATTACATGACCTATGAAATGCTTGGAACAACATACACCGACACAACCGAAAGCACCATTCTGCGACTCACGTCGAACGAAATGTGGCTCGAGCAGGTTGATGGAAGCACTACAACGGAGTATCATTACATCACCAAAGAATAGTCTGATATAAGACTTTGATAAAAACCTGTCCACAAGACAGGTTTTTTTTATTTTCGCACAAAAAAAGCATGAAGAAATTTGCCGTAATTCTTTCCGGCTGCGGTGTGTACGATGGCACCGAAATTCACGAAGCCACTATGAGTATGCTGGCCATCGATCAGCATAATGCACAATATACCCTGTTTGCGCCCGATGTTGATCAGGCTCATGTGATCAATCATATTACCAAACAACCTTCGGATGAAACCCGCAATGTGCTGGTTGAATCGGCCCGTATTGCACGCGGAAACATTCAGAATCTGAAAGACTTTAATGCCTCCGCATTTGATGCTTTGCTGATTCCGGGCGGTTTTGGTTCAGCAAAAAACCTGAGCGATTATGCTTTCAAGGGATCGGCCATGACGGTAAATCACGACACCGAAATCGCAATCAAGGCCATGTATGCGGCCGGCAAGCCCATCGGAGCTTTGTGTATTGCACCGGTAATACTTGCAAAGCTATTCGACGGATGTGTCGTTACCATTGGCAACGACAACAGCACAGCCAACCATATTGATCAAATGGGCTCGCATCATAAAACCAATGTTGTTTCAGAAATCACCATTGATGAAAAATACAAACTGGTAACAACGCCCTGCTATATGCTGGGAACGCGCATCAGCGAAATTTACGCAGGCGCATCAATGGTTGTTGAAGCTTTGCTGAAAATGATGTCGGCTTAAAAGTCCTATAAGGATTATTTCGTTTGTCCGAGGACCGATTCAATGACTTTCCACATATCCGAGGCACTGTTTGTCCACGAGAATTTTTTGGAACGCAGCAATCCTTTTTCTTTCAATTCACGCTGTAAATTATTATCCGAAACAAGGCGCTTCATGGCGGCAGCAATATCGCCGGCGCTGGTTGGATAAGCCATCAGAGCGGCATCGCCAACTACTTCAGGAATGGCCGTTGCGTTGGAAGCAATCACCGGAACGCCGCAGGCAAAAGCCTCGATGAGCGGAACGCCAAAACCCTCCCAGCACGACATAAACAACAGTGCAAATGAAGCGCCCATGGTTTCAGCCACAGCCTCATCGTTTAAATAGCCGGTAAAAATTATGTCTTTATCAAACACGCCTGTCTGCATCAGATCGTTCATGAACGGATCGCGCCACAATGGGCGGCCACTGATGACCAGCGGATAATCGAATTCGCCACCCTGACGGAACTGAATGTACGCCTCGATGGTTTTTTTCAGATTTTTGCGCGGATGCATTGATCCCAGCACAAAAAAATATGGACGTCCCCCGGTGAGTGAAGTTCTGATCTGACTAATTTTTTCATCGGGCATCGGCAAAAACATGTCTGCTACTCCATTTCCAACAACTGCAATTTTATCTGCATCGGTATGATACGTTTGAATAATATCCTGCCTGCTGAATTCGGAAACAGTTACCACTTTTGATGCGGCATGAATAAATCCGGGTGTTTTTTCCGTATAATACCGGGCCCAGCGATGCGGCAGATCGGACGGATTGTGTTCAAATCCTATATCGTGAATCACTGTAATGGTGGGACAAGGCGAGCGAAGCGAATTGATATTGTCGGCCGACAGAAAAACATCGGCTTTGATTTTCCGCAGCAATGCAGGCACTGTCCATTCGTACCACCAGGTGAGCAACAGCGGATGGCGGGCCGGAGGAAAAGCTTTGTGAACAGTAACATTGGCGGGTATCTGTAAATCGACATGGGGCTTACGGTCAAAAATCCAGTGAAAGGAAACATCAGGATGCAAACGGCTCAGTTCCACTGCCATATTCATTTCATAGCGCCCGATTCCTTCCATATGACCCGGAATCCAGTGGCGTGTATTGATTGCAATGACAGGTTTTCGTTCCTGAAAACTCATTTTTATTAATTTAGCTGCAAATTTGCAGTTTTTTTGTCACTTTCCCTAATGCAGCGAAAATTCATCCTTAATCTGTTCTTTCTCATCGGAATAAATCTTCTGGTGAAACCCTTCTGGATTTTCGGTATTGACCGTACCGTTCAGAATATGCTGGGTGCCGGTGAATACGGATTGTATTTCGCTGTCATGAACTTTTCCTTTCTGTTTGGTTTCATGCTCGACTTCGGCCTGACCGGATTCAATAACCGCAATGTGGCCCAGCACGAACATCTGGCCGGCAAACTCACCAGCAGCATTCTGGGTATGAAGTCGGTGCTGGCGCTGGTATATGCGTTTATTTCGTTCGGAGCGGCATTTATAATCGGCTACGACACCATACATTTCACCATTCTGGTGTGGGTTGGACTCAATCAGATTCTTTCTTCTTTTATACTCTTTCTGCGCTCAAATATTTCAGGGATGCAGAAGTTTATGACCGACAGTGTTCTTTCAGTGCTCGACCGGTTGCTGATGATTCTGTTCTTTTCGGTTTTATTGTGGGGCAATGTGTTTGAGATTGAAATCAACATATTCTATTTCGCTGCATTTCAGACTTTATCCTATTTCATCACATTCCTCGTGGCGCTGGCGCTGGTATTGCGTTCCACACGCATCAAAAAAATCAACTGGAATCTGAAACTGAATATCGTCATTTTCAGACAGAGCCTGCCTTTTGCGATACTGTCCTTTCTGATGTTGTTTTATTACCGGGTCGATTCGGTGATGATTGAACGAATGCTTCCCGAAGGGTCTGTTCATGCGGGAATTTATGCATCGGCCTATCGGATTCTGGATGCCTTCGGCATGTTCTCGTATTTATTTTCGGTTATTCTGCTGCCCTTCTTCAGCCGGCAGCTGGCGCAAAAACAGGAAACGGGACCGGTTCTCCGACTTTCTGCAATGCTGTTGCTCAGCACAACTTTGACCGTAGCAGCCATTACGCTGTTTCATTCGGAACTGATTATGAACTGGCTATACACAGAACATGTGACCGATTCGGCGCGGGTACTGCAGATTCTGATGTTTACTTTTACACCCATTTCCATGGTGTATGTTTTCGGTACATTGCTGACCGCCAACGGCAGTCTGAAAAAACTAAACATTATTGCAGCAGCCGGTGTAGTGCTGAATATAGGGCTTAACCTGATTCTAATTCCGAAGTTCAACGAGCTGGGTGCAGCGTGGTCGGGACTGGTGACCCAAAGCATGGTTGCTTTGTCGCAGATTATTCTGGTTCTGCTGCTGATCAAGCCGGCCGGATTACAGAAAACACTGTTGAGTCTGATTGTTTTTGCCGCGATATTGTTTGGTATCAGCTATTTTGTATCACACCATGTTGAAATTCAACCAACTGTACAAATGCTGATGATTGGCGCATTCTGGATACTATATTTAATGTTTAACACGTTATTACTCTTTCGAAAAAACAAACTCACCATTTCGGGACTGCTGGCATGGAAAAAAAATTAAATCTCGGGTGCGGAAACGACATCCGCTCTGGCTGGATTAATCTGGATATATCGCCCATAGAAGGCGTTGATGTAGTTCACGATGTTCGCACGGTGCCGCTTCCTTTCGAAGACAACAGCTTTGAATTTATTCTTTGTCAGGATATTCTGGAACATCTTGAGTATACTCCTTTGCTGGCTGATCTTCACCGCATACTGAAACCCGGCGGACAACTCGAAATACGGGTACCACATTTCAGTTCAAGAAATAATTTCGTCGATCCCACACATGTGAAAATGTTTTCGGTTCAGACCTTTGATTTTTTCACACGCAATGCACCCTACGCACGTTCGTACTATTTTCCGTTTCATTTCGAAAAAGTGAGCTATCGCAAAATTGCCTTTTCGAAAAGCTGGATCTTTTTCATCAATTTTTTGATTGAGCCCCTCGTGAATTGTTCGCAGCGAATGCGTGTTTTCTACGAAGCGTCGTTTTTGTCGCGCCTGTTTCCGTGTGCCAATATAATTGTCCGGCTTCAAAAATAAAAAACCAATTTCTGATCGGCTGCGAATGATTACCTTTGCAGCCACAATACCAAGCTCATGAAAGAAAGTACAGAAAACAAACTTACTTTTGAAAACACCAATTTATTATTCTTCCTGTTCCGGTGGAGAAAATTGCTGATCATCATTACGCTGGCTGCAGCGGTAATTTCGGCCGGCATCTCGCTGCTGATTAAAAACAAGTACGTTTCAACGGTCGTTATGTTTCCGACCTCAACCAACGCCGTTTCGAAAGCGCTTATTTCGAGCCAGTACGGGGTGAAGGAAGATGTGATGGCCTTTGGCGAAGACGAGCAGGCCGAGCAAATGCTGCAGGTATTGAATTCAAATGAAATCAGAACGCGCATCATCAAGAAATTCAACCTGGTTGAGCATTATGATATTGATCCGGACAGTAAGTTCCGGAATACAAAGTTGTATGAGACCTACAACGAAAATATTTCATTCAACCGCACCGAATACATGGCTGTTGAAGTAAAGGTTGTTGATGAAGATCCGCAAATGGCAGCTGATATTGCCAATGAAATAGCCAATCTGTACGATACTGTAAAAAACAATCTGCAGAAACAGCGCTCGCTCGAAGGTTTTCGTATTGTTGAAGGTGCTTACAAGGAGCTGCAGGAAGAAATTGAGAAGAAAGAAGACTCTCTGTCTATTCTTCGTTCAAAAGGCGTACAGGATTACGAATCGCAGGCAGAGCGTTTGTATGAAGGATTAGCCCGTGAAATCGGAAGTGGTAATACCAATGCAATAAAACAAATTCAAAGCCGGCTCGATACGCTGGCCAAATACGGATCGGCCTATGTTTCGCTGCGCGATGGGCTCGAACACGATAAAAAACAATTGAGCGATCTGAAAGCAAAATACGAAGAGTCTAAAGTTGATGCCGAATCTTCGATTCCACAAAAATTTGTGGTTGACTATGCTTTCAAAGCTGAAAAAAAATCATATCCTGTACGTTGGCTCATTGTTGTCATTGCAACATTTGCAACATTACTCACCAGCATCATTCTGATTATTCTGTGGGAAAACTTCAGAAAATACAGATTACTGACAGAAAAAGAGCAGCATTGATCTGATGAATACATCATTGCCGGATTATAAACTGTCGCAGAAAACCGGTCGGTGGGTACTCCTCCTGTCGATACTGTTTTTATTGGTCAACCTGGCGATGATATATTTCAAACAGAGTTTACTGTTCTCTGTTTTTCCGATATTTCTCATCTTATTGTATCTGTACTTTTTTGCAGTTGATAAAATCTTTTTGCTGATTGCTTTTACCACACCACTGGCGGTGAATTTAAGTGATTACGATGCGCGACTGGCCGTGAGTTTGCCAACCGAACCTTTGCTGGCCGGGCTGTTGCTGATTTTTTTAATCAAAACGCTGTATGAACCACGCAACTGGAAACCCTTTCTGCGAAATCCCATCACCATTGCCTTTCTGGTCTACTTTGTCTGGCTTATTTTCAGCAGCTTCACCAGTCAGATGCCAATGGTTTCCTGGAAGTTTTTCATATCGCATTTGTGGCTGATTGTTCCGGTGTATTTTTTCGGAACACGACTGTTTTCGGAGAAAACAAAAACGCAGGAACAGTTTGTGGTGTTGCAAATTATTTCGTTGATTATTGTTGTTGTGTACACCCTGATCCGCCACATGTCATACCGCTTTGGCGACAACGAAAGTCATTGGGTGATGCAACCTTTTTATATCGATCATGCCATATATGGTTCGGCCATCGCCTTGTTTTTGCCGGTATTGATTGCGTTTTTTATGAACCGGAGTTTTTCGTTTACACGGCATTTCTTTATCATGACCGGAATTGCCATCTTGACGCTCGGACTTCTTTTTTCGTACAGCCGAGCAGCCTGGCTGGGGTTTTTCATCGCCATGGCGCTGGGCATTATTGTGCAGTTCAGAATTAAATTTAAGGTGCTGGCCATCGGATTTCTGGTGTTAGCGCTGGGAGGATTGGTTTTCCAGAGTCAGATCATGCACCGGCTTGAAAAAAACAAACAGGACTCGTCAGAAGACTTTATGGAAAACGTCGAATCGATGAGCAACATCAGCACCGACGCCAGCAACCTGGAGCGGCTGAATCGCTGGAATTGTGCCTTCCGTATGACGGCAGATTATCCGCTGACAGGAACCGGTCCCGGCACATATCAGTTTTTATATGCACCCTATCAGTTTTCGTACGAAAAAACGGTCATCAGCACCAATGCCGGAACGCTTGGAAACGCTCATTCAGAGTTTCTCGGGGCCATGGCTGAAAGCGGAATACCGGGAATGCTGATTGTGATATTTCTGGTGTTTTCGGTTTTCTATTACGGATTCAGAACCTATTCGGCGCTGATTCATGTCGATAAAAACAAAGCCCGGTTCATACTTGGATTATTGCTGGGCCTGGTTTCGTATTTTGTACATGGTTTTCTGAATAATTTTCTCGATACCGACAAAATTGCCGTCCCGGTCTGGGGATTTGCAGCCATTATTGTTGCCAACGGATTGGCGCTGGATTTAAAATCGAAAAAGGCAATCGAGTAGGAGGAAAATAAAACAGCTATGACCCTGTTTTATTTTCCGACCTCTCACACCACCGTACGTACCGTTCGGTATACGG
>CAYSCE010000034.1:0-15484 GCA_964429475.1 uncultured Bacteroidaceae bacterium
GGTTGTAAATATCATAATAGGGATAATCACCGTCGATTGGATTGTAATTACCATCATGGTTATTGTCGTAGAACGGGGCAAGATAATACGACTGATTTTGCGCCGGATTCCCATGTGCCGGATAAGTGAGAAAATATCCTGGAATTGTGTAATTGGGGAATTGTGAGGGATTGTCCCACCAGGTCAGAAAGTCAACGATGTCCTGACGATAGAGTACCTGAATATTATCATACTGTAAGCATACTGTAGCATCGGTTGCAAATGTTCCATCATCGGTCAAAGGCCCCGGCCAGAAATCATCACCCTTGGCTCTGTACATCTGAGCTGCCAACCGAAGGTTGTTGTTGTTATCCACTCCGCCAATCCACAACGCTCCTGCAAACATTCCACTTCGGCTCGTCCCTTTCGGAACTTCATATTGCGAAGTACCCGTCAGATCCCACCACATATCGCCACCATTGTTGATGCGGGCCCGCACGCCGCCAATGTTCAGCTCGGCCCATGCGGATGATGGCAAACATGCTGCAGTGGTCGATTTCAGCTCGTTGGTTTTTGCGTCATCGGGAATCTGGTTTTTTGACGGTTCCCTGCTGCCGGAAACCGTCAGCTGGAGCGACAGGAACATGGCAATAAATAGTGCGGAGGTAAAAAATGTATTCATAACAATGATTTTTATAACAACAGAAAATTTAAAACGCTGCAAAATACAAAAACTTTCGTCAAAAAAGCACGTTAAGTTAAAACTGCAAAAGGCCAAAGTCCATTTTGAATCCGTAAACGGTTTAATGAACTAAGTTTGCGGTTATGGAATACGATTATAATAAAAATGCGCGGCAGGCTTCAAAAAATTCAACAGGTTTTTCAGCATGCACCCAGTGACCTGAGTCTTCAACGGTACTGATTTTTGCCTGAGGAAAAAATTGATGTATTGTTGACATATGACTATCGGCAATATAAGGACTGTTGCCGCCTTTGATGAATAATGTCTGTTTATAATAATTCTTTTCTGCAGAAACCGGGAAGGAATAAATATTTGTCAGATTGTCTGAAATGCTGCTGATATCGGGCTTCCACATAAAAGGATGATCGGTTCCTGTTGTCATATTTTTTGAAATCAATCCTTGCAGCATTGGATCAGGAGTGGCTTTGAGCACACTTTGCCGCAGTTCCTCGCGGTTGTTTATGGCTGATAAATGAATTTTTCCGATGGCCTGAATGATTTCATGATTTTCATCGGCGCTGTATTCAACCGGGCTGATGTCTTCAACAATAAGCTGCTCAACTTTTTCAGGATGATTCAAAGCCAGCAGCATGGCCAGTTTTCCACCCATACTGTGTCCGATGACTGTTGCAGTGTTGATGTTCAGCTCATGCATCAGCTCTGCAATATCGGACTGCATGATTTCATACGAAAAATCGGTGGAATGCGGCGATTGGCCGTGGTTGCGCAAATCGGGTATGATCACGCGAAAATTATTTGAAAACTGCTTTGCCGCCGGAATCCAGTGGTCGCTCATGCCGAGTAGTCCGTGCAGCATGATCATGGGTTTGCCCGTGCCGTATTCGCGGAAAAAAAGTTTCATTCGGGCATCAGCTGGCGGCGGTACATTTGAATGGTATTTTCAAGTCCGAAATACAGGGCATCGCTGATGAGCGCATGGCCTATAGATACTTCGAGCAGACCGGGAATGTTTTCGGCAAAATAGCGAAGGTTTACCAGACTCAGGTCATGTCCGGCATTCAGCCCGAGACCGGCCTGCTGTGCGGCTTTGGCGGCTTCGATAAAAGCAGCAATGGCTTTTTCTTTTCCATGTGGAAAATCAGTGGCATAGGGCTCGGTGTACAACTCAACCCGGTCGGTTCCGGTTTCTTTTGCACTTAAAATGTTGTTGGTATCAGTATCAATAAAAATGGATACGCGGATTCCTTTTGCATGAAAACCGGCAACCACTTTTTTCAGAAAATCCATGTTTTCGCGCACACGCCATCCGGCATTCGAAGTCAATGCTCCGGGTGGATCGGGCACCAGCGTTACCTGATCGGGCACCACATCGAGCACCAGTTTGATAAAATCGTCCGAAGGATATCCTTCAATATTGAATTCGGTTGTTACAAGCGGTTTCAGGGCATATACATCCGAATAGCGGACGTGCCGCTCGTCGGGGCGCGGATGTACGGTAATTCCCTGTGCGCCGAACCGCTGGCAGTCGACAGCCACCTGTTGCACATCGGGCACATTGCCTCCGCGCGCATTTCGGAGAGTGGCTATTTTATTTATGTTAACACTCAGGTGAGTCATAGCAGTTTTTTTGCAAATTTAATAATTTGCTGCCTGAAAAGTTTTATTTTTGTCGCGTTTCCCCGAATCAATGGCTCTGTACGCTGCCGATATTAACCCTTCTGCTATCCCGAGTGTGAAAACAAGCACTTCGGCTTCTGAGGCGTTGTCGCTGATGGAAGAGTATAAAATTACGCATCTGGCGGTCGTCAATAATGAGGAATACCTTGGAATTATTTCCGAAGAGGAATTGCTGGGCTTAAACGATTTTTCGCAGCCCATTGGCGGCCTGAAGCTTGCCATTCAGGGCGCTTCGGTCAGTGAAAATGCGCATATTTTCGACATCCTGCGAACCATACATCAAAACAATCTCAGCGTTGTTCCGGTTACCGACAGCAAAAACAGATTTCTGGGGATTCTGTTGTCTTCAACTGTACTCAGAACTGTGGCTGAATTGCTCTCGGTCAATAATCCGGGTGGTATCATCATTCTTGAAATGAATGTGAGCGATTATTCGCTTTCACAGATTTCGCATATCGTTGAATCGAACGACGGTTTTGTGATAGCATCTTTTGTACGTACCATTCCGAATTCAACACTGATGCAGGTTGTGCTGAAAGTCAACAATTCCGATATCGGCAAAATACTGCAGACATTCACCCGCTACGACTATAATGTGGTTGCTTCGTTTGGCGAAGATATGATCGACGATATTTTACAGGACCGGTACGAATTGCTGATGCGATACCTCAATATGTAGGATTTTGAATCTGAAATTATTTTTTATTTCGGTTTTGCTCTTCACGGCTCAGGTTTCACTGGCCGCCGATTCGTTGTACATTGTGAAGAATGTCCAGGTATCGGGCAATGGTGCAACACAGGATGAAATTATTTTCAGAGAAATACCGTTTACTGCAGGCGATACGCTATTGCTGAAAGACACATCAGCACTGGCTGTGCAGGCCGAGCGAAATCTGGTGAACACTTCTCTTTTCCACTTTGCCAATATTGTTTTCGGGGAGGATGGGCAGGTCATGGTTAATGTCACCGAGCGCTGGTACATATGGCCGGTACCGTTTTTCAATATCGAAGAACGTAATTTCAATGTCTGGTTCCGCGATATGTCGCTCGAAAAAGTGACCTACGGTTTGTATGTTTATCACGAAAATTTCAGAGGCAGAAAGGAATATCTGAAAATTTTGCTCAAAACCGGATACAATCAGACGTATGGCGTTTCATTTTCAAAACCATATATCGACAAAAAGAAAAACTGGGGATTGGGCGCTGCAGTTGGCTTCGAAGCCTCACATGCTGTTTCGGGCAGCGTGGTCAATCATGAACCGGTAACCATAAAGCTGCCGGACGAATACGCGTTTTCCGGAATATTCTCTCAGATAGCTGTAACACGGCGCGTGGGCATATATCAGCAGCATAAGGCTTCGGTATTTTTCGAATCGACTCATTTTGCCGATTCAGTGCTGCGCGCCAATCCGTTGTATGCTCCGGGCTCCAGCTGGAGCCGCTTTTCGATGAATTATCAATATCGTTTCGATCACCGCGACGTAAAAAACTATCCGCTTACAGGTTGGTATGCCGATGCAGAACTGAATGCCGGAGCATTGGTCGGAACCAGCGAAAGGAACGATCAGCAGCTGTATCTGAAAAGCACCAGCCGCAAATATTTTAAGATCAACCGGCGCTTTTATTTTGCTACCGGCGCTACCTTTTATGTGTCGCTGAAAGAAGGAAACAATTTCGCATCGGCCGGATTTTTGGGCTATGGGAATGATTTTGTACGTGGTTTTCAGTACAGGGTGATTCCGGTCAGGCACTATTTGATTCACCGGAGCAATGTAAAATGTAACCTGATTCCGCAACGAATCATTAAACTGCCGCTTATTAAAACCACCAAATTCAACCGGGTGCCGTTTTCCATGTTTGTCAATGTTTTCTACGATCAGGGTTGGTCTGAGAGAGGAGCTTTTTCAGCAGGAAACAATCTGGCCGGGCAACGCCTGTCGGGTTATGGAATAGGACTCGATCTGGTGACCTATTACGACAAAGTGATCCGGATTGAATTTACCATGAACAGGTTTCGCGAAAAAGGCCTATTTTTGCATTTCACAGCGCCCGTTTAATATCTGCATCATGCGTATCTGTGTTTTTTCCCGTGGCTACGACCCGGTTTTCAGGAGTGAAATGGAGACCATCATCGACTTTGTTCAGAAAACAAAAGGTCAGCTTCTTTTTTACGAACATATGAAAGCGGAGGTTGAAAAAGCTTTTTCGCTGCCGGAAGGTACTATATTTCTGACCCGACACGGGTGTTCCGGACCTTGCGCCGACCTAATGCTCAGCCTCGGGGGCGATGGCACCTTATTGGAAACCGTCAATCTTATTAAGGACAGCGGCGTTCCCGTGATGGGGGTCAATTTTGGCCGGCTGGGGTTTTTATCCAATATTCCGAAGGAAAACCTCCGGGCAGCACTGGAAGACTTCCGCAATGGGAATTATTCTCTGTCGGGCAGGACGGTTCTTGAGATTGATGACTGTAAGAGCATTTTCGGGCGGGACGTATATGCGCTAAACGATGTGTCGCTGCATAAAAACGACATCAGCACAATGATTTCGGTTACGGCCCTTATTAATGGCGAATTCATGAACAATTACTGGTCCGATGGACTTATTCTGGCAACGCCAACAGGTTCAACCGCCTATTCGCTCAGTTGCGGAGGTCCGATCCTGGTTCCTGAAGCCGGTAATTTTATTCTGACACCCATAGCACCACATAATTTGTCATTCCGGCCCCTGGTAATACCGGATGATGCTGAAATCACTCTTATTCCGGAAGGAAGAACGGATAGCTTTGTGCTTTCACTCGATTCCAATCAGGCCTTCATCAAGCGCGGACAGAAAGTGGTCATCCGTAAGGCCCCGTTTACCATTAACTTCTTCAGGTTTTCAGATGATTCCTTTTTCAGTATTATCAGAGAGAAACTGATGTGGGGTAAAGATAACCGTAATATTTAAAAAATTGTTGTTTTATGTAATTAAACGATCAATCGTATCGTTTTTTATTTATCTTTGCGTCTTGTTTGGGATAAATCTATCGATATGAAAATTACATGGCCCATATTATTTATTCTGGCGTTTCTGATTGTTGATACAGCCAGTGCCCAGCAATGGCGTCGCGAACGCAAGGAATATGTGTTCGGACTTGGTGCTTCGAACTTTTTAGGCGACCTGGGTGGAGCCAATCAGATCGGAACCAATGGAATGCGTGACCTAGACTGGCCTGCAACACGTCCGGGAACCAGTTTTGGTTATCGGTACAGAACCGGAAAAACGCATTGCGTGAAAGGAATGATGCATTTTGCATATTTAAGTGGCGACGATAAGAAGACAGAAGAAATTTACCGCAACAACCGCAATCTGAATTTCAGAACGCCGATTATCGAATTGAACGGACAGTTTGAGTATATGCTTACCCGCCAACGCGAGGGACATCGCTATAAACTCCGTGGTGTTCAGGGATGGCAGAATATTAATATCGAATCTTATGTTTTTGTCGGTGTTGGTCTCATGTGGTTCAATCCACAAGGGAGATACACCAATGGAGATTGGGTGGCACTTAAGCCCTTATGCACTGAAGGACAGGGTCTGGCTGAAACCCGAAAGCCCTATCACCGTGTTCAACCGGTTATTCCAATCGGCTTCGGTTTCAAATATGCCATCAGCCGTGAATGGTCTATAGGTCTTGAATATGGTATCCGCAAAACCTTCACTGATTATATTGATGATTGCAGCTCGACCTATTTCGATAACGACGAAATCCGTAATGAACGCGGAGACATTGCTGCCTATTTTGCTGATCCAAGCCTGGGCGAAGTAGCCGGACAAACAGCTCCAAACATGCAACGTGGTGACCCCACCGATCATGATACCTACATGTTTGCTGAAATCACTTTTTACTACAAAGTTCCTCGTGGAGGATTTGCCATTCCGAAATTCTAGCTTTGAAGGATAAACTTCTTTTTTTTCATAATTTTGCAGCCGCCCATTCTAATGTAGAATGGGTAGCTTTTTTATATACTAAGAACAGGAAAATCCCGTTATTCCACCAGAAATGAGAACGTTTTTTTGCGCTTTACTGATTCTGGCTGCTGGTTTCAGCGGTTATTCCCAGCAACACGAAATTGGAATTATGGGTGGGGCTTCTTATTACATTGGTGATTTGAACCCCAGCGGGCATTTTATGCAGTCGAAACCGGCCGGTGGAATTATGTACCGCTACAATATGAATCCTCGTATGGCTCTGAGAGTCCAGGCCTTGTTTGGTTCACTGCAGGCTGCCGACAGCGTGATCCGGTTCAACGAAGACCGTAACCTCAGCTTCCGCTCACCGCTTATGGAGCTGGGTGCGCAATATGAACTGTCCTATTATAAATTCAAAATCGGCTCCGAAAAAGATTATTTCACACCGTATCTCTTTGTTGGCGCCTCGTTTTTTAAATTTAATCCGCAAGGATTTTACAAAGGCGACTGGTACAATCTGCAATCTTTGGGAACCGAAGGGCAGGGAACAACCGCCTATCCCGACCGCGACCCATATTCGCTGGCCGGATTTGCCATCCCTTTTGGTGCCGGATTTAAAATTATTCTTGGCAATGCTACGGTTCTCGGCTTTGAATGGGGATTAAGAAAAACTTTTACCGATTATATTGATGATGTCAGCACCACTTATGCCGACCCGGCTGTTCTGATGTCACAAAATACTGAAGCCTCGGCTGCACTGGCCGATCCTTCAAATAATACTGAATTTGACCGGACAGGTTTTCAGCGTGGAAATGCTGCGACAAAAGACTGGTACTCATTTGCCGGTATAACACTCACTGTTAAATTTGCCGACAAAGGCGACTCCTGTCATGGAACCACCAGCCGCCGCGGCAGCAAAAAACAACAGTATTTCCGTATCCTGAAAACTGAATCCGACTCTTCAAACTAATCTTCTAAACGTGTCAAAAGAACGTATACCTGATATTCCTGCACATATTGCCATCATCATGGATGGAAACGGACGTTGGGCCAAAGCCCGTGGTCTGGAAAGGGCCGACGGTCACCGCCAGGGCGCCGAAACGGTAAAGACTATTGTGAAAGCTGCTGCCAAAGCGGGCGTGAAATATCTTACTCTCTATGCATTCTCAACCGAAAACTGGAAGCGGCCGAAAGAAGAAGTAGACGCCATCATGAATCTTCTGGTGTATATGCTCGGGCGCGAAACGGATGAACTGAATGCAAATCATGTAAGGCTGCGCGCTATTGGCGATATTGATGGCCTGGGTGATGAAGCCAGAACAACGTTGCTGAAATCCATTGAATTTACCTCCCGAAACGAAGGTCTTAATTTGATAATAGCGCTGAATTACGGGTCCAGAGCCGAAATTCTGCGTGCTGTGCAAAGGATTTCTGCTTCCTGTGCCAACGGCAAATTGGCTCCGGATGCTATCGATGAAAATGTATTCAGCAGTTATCTCGATACCGCTGATATTCCTGATCCGGATTTACTGATCCGTACTTCCGGCGAACAGCGGATTTCGAATTTCCTGCTCTGGCAACTGGCTTATGCCGAATTTTACTTTACGCCGGTAACCTGGCCCGACTTCAACGAAGAAGAGTTCAACAAAGCGCTTGTAACTTTTTCATCGCGCGAGCGTCGTTACGGGATGACCGGAGAACAAATCATTACTAATCACGAAAAAAAGGATTGAACATGACCAAGTCATTGTGGTGCTGTCTGCTGTTGTTTCTGCTTTACTTTCCTTTAAGCGCCCAAACAGATAAAATTATTGGTGTCGATTACCGGAATCCCAGACCATATGAGATTGCTGGTATTACGGTGAGCGGTGAGTTTTTTGCGAGCCCCGACAATGTCATTTCTGTTTCCGGTCTTATGATCGGGCAGAAAATCAAAATTCCCGGCGACGAAATCAGCAGAGCTATTGAAAAAATCTACTCAAACGGTATGTTTGAGCAGGTTGCTATTTCTGTTGTTTCCGCTCAGGGTAGTTTTGTTTATCTTGATATTTATCTTCAGGACAGGCCGCGTCTTTCCAAATTCAGTATCACCGGTGTTGGAAAAAGCGAAGCTGACAATCTGCGCGAAGAGCTTAAACTTGTTCGCGGCGATGTGGTTTCACAACATACACTCATGAACTCGGAACGTATTATCCGGACACATTTTGTCGATAAAGGATTTTATAACACCAAGGTAGACGTTTCACAAAAGGCCGATACATCAGGCGGCAATATGACCATTCTGAATTTTAACATCAGTCGCGGCAAGCGCATGAAAATTGATAATATTGCTGTTGCCGGCAATAATCAGGTTGAGGAAAAAGTGATCAGGAAGGCCATGAAAGGTACCAAAGAGAAAAGACTCTATAACATCTTTAAAGCTTCCAAATTTATTCCGTCTGAATTTGAAAAAGACAAGGCTGCAGTGCTTGATAAATACAAGGAAATGGGTTTCAGAGATGTCTCAATCACCTTTGATTCGATAGCCTTGAAAAGCGATAAACTTCTGCTGGTAAACATGACCATCGATGAGGGAAAAAAATATTATTTCGGAGATGTTACCTGGATTGGCAACAGCAAGTATACCGACAAAAAACTTTCTGAAATTCTTGGCGTTAAACGCGGTGATGTATATAATCAGTCAATTCTCGACAATAACCTGTACATGAATCTGAATGGCCGCGATGTTTCGTCGCTGTACATGGACGATGGTTATCTCTTCTTTTCCATCACACCTATTGAGAAAAGTGTTGTGGGAGATACCATCAATCTTGAAATGCAGATATATGAAGGAAAACAGGCTACCATTAATAAAGTAACGCTGGTTGGAAATACGCGCACAAACGATCACGTAATTTTGCGCGAAATCCGCACCAAGCCTGGTCAATTGTTCAACCGAAGTGATATTATCCGCACCCAGCGCGAGTTGGCTCAGTTGCGCTATTTCAACAACGAAAAGCTCGGTGTTAACCCAAAACCCAACCCGGCCGATGGTACTGTAGATATTGAATATGTGGTTGAAGAAACCTCAACCGACCAGTTTGAGCTTTCGGGCGGCTGGGGCTATGGCCGTCTGGTTGGTACATTGGGCGTTTCATTCAACAACTTTTCGCTTAAAAATATTTTCAACGGTGAAAGCTACAGACCTCTGCCAACCGGCGATGGGCAAAAGCTCAGCATCCGTGGCCAGTCAAATGGCACTCAATATCAATCGTACAACATGTCCTTTACCGAACCCTGGCTGGGCGGTAAAAAGCCCAATGCGCTTAGTATTTCGGTATTTCATTCGGTTATATCAAACGGCTATACCAAAGCCCAGGATGGTACCTACGATGAGAATGGGGTATTGATGGAGCGTAAAGTAATGAAAATCTCCGGTGCATCGGTTGGTCTTGGCAAGAGACTGAAATGGCCGGATGATTACTTTATGCAGTATGTCACGCTAGGTTATCAGTATTACAGTTTCGAAGATTACCTCGATGTTGAGTCATTTACTTCGGGTAATGCCAATAATTTTAATGTAGGGTATGCCATTTCACGTAGCTCAACATTTGATCCGACCTTTCCAACCAATGGAACGGAGATTTCAGCTTCGGTTACGGTAACACCGCCCTATTCATTGCTCAATGGTAAAGATTACACAACGCTCGCCGATCAGGAAAAATACCGCTGGCTTGAATATCACAAGTGGAAATTTAATGCAACTTTGTATACCCAGTTGCCCGCCAAATTTGTACTGATGACCAGAACCAAATTCGGCTTTATGGGCTCCTATAATCAGGATGTGGGTTTGTCGGCGTTCGAACGCTATTACCTCGGTGGCGACGGCCTTTCGGGCTACACCATGCTCGATGGGCGCGAAATTATTGGTATGCGTGGTTACGGCAACCAGGTTCTTACCCCGCTTGATGCTACCGGAGACAAAATCGGCGGCACTGTTTACAGCAAATACACCCTTGAACTACGTTATCCGGTTTCGACCAATCCGATGGCTACCATTTTCGTCCTGTCATTCCTCGAAGGCGGAAACACCTGGTCGGGATTTAAGGAATTCGAGCCGTTTGCTGTGAAGCGTTCGGGTGGAGTAGGTGTCCGGATTTTCCTGCCCATGTTTGGTTTGCTTGGCCTCGATTATGGCATTCCTTTTGATGAGGTGCCGGGCTATCCCGCATACAAGGGGCAATTCCATTTCTCAATCAACTATTCAATTGATTAACAAAGAACAACAACAGTTTCAAACAAAAGTCGGAGGAACTTTATTATGAAAACACGGATCTTTTTATTTGCTGCCATATTGCTTACATCGATGTTTGCAAGTGCTCAGAAGTTTGCATTTGTCGATACCCAGTATATCCTGGATAACATTCCGGATTATCAGACAGCCCAGAACACACTCGACGAAATGAGCATGGAATGGCAGAAAGAACTCGAGGTGAAATTTACCGAAATCGACAAATTGTATAAAGCATTTCAATCGGAATCATTTCTTCTTTCTGAAGATATGAAGGTAAAACGTCAGAACGAAATTCTGGCCAAGGAGAAAGAAGCCAAGGAACTGCAGAAAAAATATTTCGGCACCGAAGGCGACCTGTACAAAAAACGTCAGGAACTCATCAAACCTATTCAGGAGAAAGTGTACAATGCCATTGAAGATCTGGCCGAAGAAGGCGCATTGGCAGTGATTTTCGACCGTGCGGGAAGCTCAACTCTTATTTATGCAAGCGATAAGTTTGATAAAAGCGACGAAGTTCTGTCACGACTGGGCTATAAGGCTGGCGGACTCAACACAAATGAATAATATTTTTAACTTTGCACAAAATTCCATTTATGAAAAACGCTCTTGTAATAGTTTTCGCTTTCATTCTTTTTGCCAGCGCACAGCCGGCACAAGCTCAGGTGAAACTCAAACTTGGTCATATCAATACCAACGAACTGATGGCTATGATGCCCGGCCGCGATACCGCTGAAAAAGCCCTTGAAGCATATGCTAAAACGCTTCAGGATCAGCTTCTTGCTATGCAAAATGAAATCAATGCCAAATCGATTGAATTAGAGAAAGCCTGGGAAACTTTACTACCTCCGGTCAGAGAGGCCAGACAGAAGGAACTCATCAATATGAAGAATAACTTTGACGAATTTCAGTCAACAGCTCAGGATGAATTATCGGCGAAGGAAACAGAACTTGTGAAACCTTTGATTGATAAAGCCAAAAAAGCCATTGACGAAGTCGCTGTTGAAAAAGGATATACCTATATCTTTGATACCGGAACCGGCGCAGTTATTTATTATTCGGATTCCGAAGACATAATGCCGCTGGTGAAAGCAAAGCTTGGAATTCAATAAGAGTTTGCTGAAAAATACTCAATAAAAAAACCGCCTGATTGGGCGGTTTTTTTTGTGAATAATACTTTGGATGAATCAGTTTTTCCAGCGGATGCTGCCGATCATGGTGTCGAGGTCCGAAACCATGCGTTCGATGATCGGTGCAACGGAATCGTTGTTGGGCACATGATTGAAATACAGTGCGCCTCTCAGATAATGATGAGTGCTGTCGGTAATATAAAACTGATATGGTGAAGCCGTGTTGGAACCTTCAATCTGGTAACTGATACCATACACCTTTCTGTCGGGGAAATGAATCAGGGTCTCATCAATTTTATTGGCCTTGGTGATGTGTTTGTTTACAAATTCGCGGGCATCTTCTGACAGCTCGTACAAGTTGTTGTTAACTGGTTTGTAGCTGAAATTAATCATTCCGTCAAATCCGGGGAAAACCAGATTGAACCAGATAACGCCGGCCTCGCGGCTTTCGACCGGTTGAATATAGGCGTACTGCGGAATCCGGCATGTGAAGGGATAGGTTGAATCAAAGTCCCTGAATGATTGTTTGGGCAGCTTAATGCGGTAGAAGCCTCTGGGTTTCGGGTAATATGTATCTTCTTTGCTTCCGCAGGAAGCGAGTAAAACACAAGATGAAACGAAAAGTATGAGGCTAAGAATCCTGATTGCTTTCATTGATTTTTACTTTTACGTTACCGATTCGGTATTTATTCATGGAAAGAACGGTGAAATCGATATTGTGGTATGAGATGGTCTGGTTTTTCACCGGAAAATTTCCGTGAATGCTTAAAATAATGCCACCCAGCGTTTCCACTTCGCCTTCGAATTCGTCGAACAGATCGCTTTCGATGCCGGCAATACGAATGAAATCGTGGATCGGAATTTTGGCGTCGAAAACAAACTGGTTTTCGCCGGTACGGCGGGCCAGAATCTGATCGCTGTCGGAATCGTGTTCGTCATTGATTTCGCCCACGATTTCTTCCAGAATGTCTTCGAGCGAAACGATACCGCTGGTGCCGCCGTATTCATCAACCACCACAGCCATGTGCATGTTGCGGGCCTGAAAATCGACCAGCAGCTGCGAAATTTTCATGTTTTCGGGCACGAATACAGCCTGCCGTAAATGGTTTTGCCATGCAAAGTCCTTTTCGCCCCGGCGGATGGCCGGCAGCAGGTCTTTCAGGTAAATAATACCTTTGATATCGTCGAGGCTGGATCCAAACACGGGATAGCGCGAATAACCGGCTTCAAGCATATTGTCCATCACCTCGCTAAAAGGCGCATCATATCTGATTGAAACAACATCCATTCGGGCGCGCATGATTTCCTTGACTTCGAGATCGCCGAAATTCAAAACGCCCTTGATGAGCTGTTTTTCCATGATTTCCTCGTCTTCGACTTCGGAGTTTTCGATGGCATCGGAAATATCGCTCATGGAAATGCTGTCTTTTCGGGAAAGTCGGTTTTCGTGCCGGGCAAACGAGAAAGGCAATGTGAGCCGCAGCATTGAAATAAGGCCGGACACCGGAACAATAATGAAGAAGGAAGACTGAAAAGCTTTACGTTCATCTACCTTCCGGAAAAGACGCGGTATGAGTTCGCCGAAGATCCAGAACAATGCAGCAACCACAGCCAGCGTAATGAATGCGCGTGCAGCAAAGGAGAGTTCCGGAATCAGACAGTCGCAGCCGATAAAAACACCTATGGTAATGGCAATTATGAGCAGATATTTCAGCAGTGAAAAAGCCACCATCACCGGGGCCGGTTTGTCGAGAAACTGATCGGTACGGTAGTCCGAAGGTGTCGGATGCTCAATATCGTCTAAAAATTCCGAAGTAATACCAATGAAAGCCGATTCAGCAATCCTGAGAAATGAAAACAGCATCAGGATTACAGCGATCGGAACAATAATAAAAAAAATGGGGTCCATGTTTTAATTCCGGACGGATTGAGATTTGGGAAACAGCATCAGAAAGGCAGATCGTCATCAATTTTGTTCAATGAGGTATCGGGCGGCGGAGGTGTTGAAGTTTCAGGAGCCTGAATTTCGGTTCCGCTATCCACGGCAGGTTTGCTGCTGAGCATGGAAAAGGTATCGAGCATAATTTCGGTGATGCGTTTTTTGACGCCATCTTTATCTTCATACTCGCGGTATTTGATGCGACCTTCGAGATATAAAGGATTTCCTTTGCGGACATATTTTTCAACAGTATCGGCTTGAGGTCCCCACACGACGATGTTGTGCCATTCGGTTACCGATTGATCAACGCCGGCTTTGTCGCGATAACGTTCGGTGGTAGCAAACGAGAATGCAGCTTTTTTGCGGCCGCTTTCAAAAACCTGAATTTCGGGGTCTTTGCCGACATTACCGATTAAAATGACTTTATTAATATGTCTCATGATTCTTTTTTTACAAAGATACACATTTGCCCCGAAACCGATCGGGCGCTTTCGGCTTTTGTCAGTTATGACTCAGATATTCCTGAATGATTTTGTGCACCGGTAATTTGAGTTTTTGCTCGGCCGGCTGTAAAATCCAGTCATCGGGCACTGAGCCGGTAAAAATAATTTCGAAGAATTGGACATTCAGTTTCCGATGGGTAAGAATATGAGTTGTTTGCAGCACTTTTTCTGCTTTTGTGAAAGGAAATTTTTTTGGAAACGAGGTGTCGCCCGACAGCTGAATGAGATCGGAATCGGAGCGGCCCGGAAATTCATAAAAGCCTTTCCAGAGGTTTTCCATATTTCGCTGCACCAGATAGAATGAGGATTTCTGTTTGTCAGCAAACACAATATAATATTGGAGTGCGACCACCGGTTTTTCTTTTTTCGCTGCTTTTACAGGAAACAGATGGGTTTTTCCGGAAATGTATGCTTTGCAGTATTTATGCAGCGGGCACCCGGTGCACTGTGGATTGGCCGGTGTGCACACCAGGGCGCCGAATTCCATCAGCGCCTGATTGAAATCGGAAGGATTACATGAATGAATGGATTCTTGCAGGAACGCATGAATGGTGGATGTAAGCTCCGGTTTATCGACCGGCGTTTGAAGGGCCAGCAGGCGGCTGATAACACGTTTAACATTGCCATCGACGACAGGGCAGGGCTGACCAAAAGCGATGGAAGCAATTGCTGCGGCCGTGTAGGGGCCGATTCCAGGCAGTTCGATCAGTTGTTCGTACGATTCGGGCACATGGCCGGCATATTTCTGCGCCATGATGCGGGCCGCTTTCAAAGCATTGTGCGCTCTGGAATAATAGCCGAGGCCCTGCCATAGGTTAAGAAAATCAGTTTCAGAAGCATTAGCCAGAGAATTTATATCGGGGTATTGGCGAATAATTTTTTTATAGTATTGAAGTCCCTGATCGATACGGGTTTGCTGAAAAATGATTTCGGACAGGTAAATATGGTATGGAAGGGCTGTTTGCCGCCACGGGAGCTCTCTTTTGTTTGTTAAATACCAATGGATCAATGTCTTGAAAATTGGAGCAGAGGCTGACTTATTCATAAGTGCAAAGTTGCGAAATCCGTGAAAATAAACTTGCAATTGCTAAAAAAATTCTATATTTGCACCCCCAAAAGGGAACTAAGGCGTTAATCCTAAACAGAATAATTATGACAAAGGCTGACATTGTTGCTGAAATCTCGAATCGTACCGGAATTGAAAAAATTACTGCCCAGAGTGCTGTTGAAACATTTATGGATGTTGTGAAAAATGCACTGGAAAAGGGTGATAATGTGTATCTGAGAGGTTTTGGCAGTTTCATTATCAAGAATCGCAAACAGAAAACA
>CAYSCE010000035.1:0-15269 GCA_964429475.1 uncultured Bacteroidaceae bacterium
GCCTTCCAAACCACTCTCGGTCGAAATTGATTGCGAAGAATACAACCGCGAACATCCGGATGAAAACAGACCCAGCTCAGGGTCGGGATTTCAATAGGATTTACAACAATTTCTTTTGAAAAAGGGATATGTATAAAATTAAAAAGGCTGTCGCAAGGACAGCCTTTTTCGTAAGGTTTTGGTATTATCGCTGAATTGTAACAAGGGTCGCTTTTACGCCTTTTTCTGAAATGGTACTCAGATAATATACGCCAACCGGAACATCGCTTACATTGATACGATTCTCTGGATTGACAAACGTTTTTACCAGTGTGCCATCGGCTGCAATCAATTGTATCTCTTTAATCGCTTCATCAGTTGAAACATTGATATAGTCGGATGCCGGATTTGGGAATACCGTTACAGAAGTCCCGGATTCTTCAATTGAAACCGATTCATGAATATAGATGTAGCTCATATAGGTCGAGAGATTTTTTGTCGAATCGCAGTTGATTGATAACACAACAACCTGTGGCCCGTAGGTGGTGAATGTATAATCCACAATTATTGTTGCCGTTTGACCGCCTCCTGTAAAGACCCATGTGGTCGTTACAGTATTTCCGGTTGTATTAATTGCACTGATGTAAAAACTATCAGGAACAAAGGTCAGACAGCTGTCAATGTAAGGTGTATTCAGCGTGTCTACGTACACCATTCCACTGTCGTAGGGCTCGGGTATGTATGCGGTAACAGTATACACCGGACAAGTTGTATCGGCCGACCAGATACTGGCTGTATACATTCCTGATGCAACATTAAACAAATCTTCGGTAGTTTCGCCACTGTTCCATTGATAATAATAAGGAGCGGTGCCGCCATAAACAGTCAGATCAATTCCACCGTCGGTGCCACCAATGGTGGTTACCGGATAAATGGTTGCATCAACATAAGTAATGCACTGCATCGAGTCGATATAGTAAACGTTTGTCTGATAGGTACTGCTGCATCCGTTGTCTGTTGTAATCGTCAGCGCAACAGTATAGGTCGTGTTTGCATTCGGGAATGTAATCACCGGATTCTGCTGCGTTGAGGTTGAGGGAGTACCGCCATTAAATGTCCAGTTCCAGCTTACAATAGTACCTCCACCTGTGGTAAACGAGTTGTCGGAAAAATAGAATGTGCCGGCACTGTTGTAATAGCTGAAATAGGCCTGACAACCGGATTGTTGTCCGACAAATACGCTGTCGCAATACGTGCTGGTACAGCTGGTTGCGGTAGTAATAGTCAGACAAATCATATATACTCCCGGCGCCATGGTCGTCATATCCTGAACGGGATTTTGAGTTGTGTATGTGTAACTCACACCCATTCCCGATACAGTCCAGTTCCAGGTCGTAATGTTGATAGCGGTTGAATCGACATTGTATGACAGATCAACCAGAGCCAGTTCCTGTGCAACGGTGTCCTGATAGGTTGTGAAATAGGCCTGACAGGGGCCCTGCGCAAAGCCTGTCAATGATATCAGGCTTACAAGCAAAACGAATAATTGTTTTTTCATATGGTTGTTGTTTTTGTTCTGAAGTAAAAACCCGCACACATATGCAAGGTTGCCTGAGCGGATTAAAAAAAGTAGCGGAATCCCGCCGAAAGGCCTGCTGACCAGGGTTTGCGGGTGTCCTGCGTTTCATTAAACTGTATCGGAGTCAGCATTTGCCGGCACCATGGCGACAATTCAATGGCCATGCGCTCACTGATATTATACGAAACTGTGCCGCGGCCAATAAATGAGCAGACCAGTTTCTTTGAGGCAATGTTGTTCATGGCTGTGAATGGTTGTTGCGCAGTGATTCCATTATAATAGGTCCCTTCTGAAACATACAGAATTCCGCATCCAATACCGCCTTCAATACCAATGGAGAAACGTTTCAAAAAGAATGTCCTTCCAAACATCAAGGGTATTTCCACCATTTTTATTTCGCGTTTCCATTGCACATTTTGCAGGGTATCATACAGTTTTGCAGCAGTACTGTCAAAAGTTTGCACCAGAAGCGAATCATAATCGTATGCCCAGACGGAATCAACAACGTGAACAATTGTGTCTGAAGCATAGGTGTAGTGCCAGTATCCGGTTGTGTCAACCTGCCAGAACTGATTGGTAAGCGTCCAAACAAAACCGTCTGTTTGGTTATATAATAATTGCTGCGAACTAAACTTGTCAACAATATTTGATTGCTGAACTCCGGCACTGATGAACCATTTTCCGAAATCGGCTCTGATGGCCAGCTCCGGTGCAATAGTAATGCTGTTTTCTTTTCTAATGAAAGATTGATCTTCGTTGGAAATGCGGGCTATCTGACCTCCGAAAGGCGCATGAATTCCCGCGTACAGCGACCAACTGATGGTATTTCTGCTGAAAAGATTGTTTTCTAAAAGCGAAGGAGCATAATCATTGGTCGGCTTTCCGGCGTGCGGTAACAGTCTTGCCATGGGTGACAGTTCAGGTAAAATATTTTCTTTTTGTTTTGGGTTTTCTGAATCTGTCAAAGGCTGCAATGGCTGATTTATTTCTGTATTTGCCGATGTTTGCTGATTTTGCAATTCTGTTGGAAATGATTGAACGGATGTTGTAGGATGGTTGTTGAAAGCGATATTATTCATTACGGAATTCGCTGGTCGTACGGGCTTTGCATTTGCCGGAATATTATGCCCGGCTGCCATTGAGCCTTCTGTTGTTTTTTGAGAACTAAAAATGTTTGTGTTTTCTGGTGTTTCAAGGTCGATGGCTACTTGCGATGAATGGTTGATTCCATTGTCAGATGATTCCTGCACAGTATTGCTGATCGGTTTTTCCTGCACAGACTGTTTGTTTGGTAAAAGCAAAATAACGGCACCTGTAATCACAGCAAGAATAGCTGCAATGCCCCAGTATTTTCTGACAACAGTGCCGACACCAAGACTCCAGAAGCTGTACCAGAGTACCCGTTTCCGGATCTTTTCAAAGCCCAGCGGGGGCGGATCTTTCTCAAGATTACTCAGCCTTCCGCGGCTTAATTCATCAATTCGGTTTACATTTCTTTCCATAACGGTTATATTACATTCCGTACGATTAGTCTGTCACTGGCAATTATCCTGATGGCGCCGATAATCTGTTGCCGGGCTTTAAACAACTGGGTTTTCGATGTGTTTACCGAAACATCCAGCATGTCGGCAATTTCCTGATGCGAATATCCTTCAATGGCAAACAGATTAAAAACCATTCTATAGCCTTCGGGCAATTGCTGTATGATGTTCAGAATCTCATCCTGAGAAACAAGTGTGCGTAATTCTTCAAAAAAGCCATCTTCGTCATAGGAGTCCTGCAGGTGATTGTAGTCATCAATATCGGCCATGTACCGGTGCTTTTTCTGATTCCGCAGATAGTTGATGGCGGTATTGATCATGATTCTTTTCATCCAGTTGTACAATGAATTTTCACCCAGATCTCTGAAGCTGCGGATGTTTTTAAACACTTTTACAAATCCATCCTGCAACACATCTTCGGCTTCCATCTGATTTCGGGTATATCTCAGACATACACCATACATCTTGCCTCCATACATATTGTACAGCGCTTCCTGAGCTTTTCTTTTGCCACTCAGACAACCATTTATGATTTCTTCAGGACTCAATCCAAGGGATTTTATACTCTAAGAACACCCGAACCATGGTAAGGTTGTCCCGGTGTGCATAAAAAAAGCCTGAAATTTTTCAGGCTTTGCAGAAATAATGTGAAATGTTTTATTGGAAAATGTACGAATTCCGCACCAGTATTTCTTTTGCAATGTTCTTTACAATCGATGAAGCATCCCAGATCATTTGAAAACTGTTTGGAAATCCGGCGGGCGGGTTATTGAGTTTTTGTCTGGTCTCTTCTTTCAGAATTGATTTATCACCATTGGCAGTGGCAAAAGCGTAATCAAAAAACATCTCTGCGTTAATCGGATCCGATTTTATCAGGGTGTTGTTGGCGTCATAAATATCCAGATATCCGCCAACAATAGCTTGTTTGTGCAACTGGGTTTCATGAACCTGACAGGTGATTTCAACCATTTTCGGAAGTTTAATGTCATTACCAAGACTGTCTTTCATCACGTTTCCGTGGCTGTCGAGAACATAAGTCCAGCCATCCTGCACTTCTTTCGATTCTTCGTAGAAAAACTCACGGGCACTCTCAGGCGAAACATCCACTTTGGTAAGGTTCAGAAAGGTTCTGTAATGATATTGTCTGGTGGTATCATATGTATTGTAAAAGCGAACAAAACGGCCTTCAATATCGCCCATCGAAACTTTCAGAATTTCATCGAGAAAACCTTCCGGAATTATCTGTCCGGAGTTGTTGCGCGAAATAAAGAGTACATTGGCGGTGCCCATGGCCTGTGCGCGGAGCAACTGCTGGTCAACATCTTTATAGGTAGCAAAGAAACGTTTGGTCTGCAGCAAGTGTTCGTAAGCCTGCCGTGCCGAAAAACGGTCACCGGCTTCCATCAATGCCATGGCTTTCTGATAGTAGAATTCAGCTGCATTGCGCTGTGCGTTTACAGTTTCATTGGTGTAATCAACAAACACATATCCAATGTATGAAAGTACGGGCTGCGGCAGATTGCGCACAATGTCCTGACGCCATTTCATGCGCGAGTAAATTTGAAAAATTTCGTCCCAGATTTCGGGCTGGCCGGTAGTTTTCAAGTAATTGATACGCTCGGTATCACGCTGATTGGCTGCTTTCCAGGCCCGGCTGAGGACATCGAGTTGTTTGTCATTGCCGGGGTTTTTCATCAGCTTTTTGGCACTTTTCTGAATAGCATAGTCAAATTGCTGTCTTTCGAGGTATTTTTTCGAAGAAGTACATGAAGCAGCAAATGCAGCGACTAATAGCAGGATAAATATCTTTTTCATGGCTGCAGTGTTTTAATGGGTTCTGGGCAAAGGCCCTCTCAATTATTTTGCCACAATAATACAAAAAATTGCTCAGCAGGAATGCATTAAATTTACATGTAATTGTAAAAGAACCTCTTCAGTTTTTCTATTGGAATGAAAATCTGCGTATCTTTGTCATAAGCTGTTCCTCTCATCGCTCTTTATTTTTTAAAGGGAGGAAAGTCCGGACACCGCAGAGCACCATGCTTCCTAACGGGAAGGCCCGCTTCGGCGGGACAGCCAGTGCAACAGAAATGATACCGCCATGACCTTGTGCCATGGTAAGGGTGAAATTGTGAGGTAAGAGCTCACAGCTGCCGGAGGCGACTCCGCAGCAGGTAAACCTCATGGGGTGCAAAGCCACGTATACCGGCTTAGGGCTGCTCGCCCGTGCCGGGGGGTAGGCTGCTAAAGGTCCATGGCGACATGTACCGCAGATAAATGATGAGAATCCGCTTCGGTGGTTTACAGAATCCGGCTTATGGAACAGCTTTTTTTTTTGAAATTTAATCTTTATGAAACATATTTTTATTCTTTTGTCTTTTCCCTTTTGTCTTTTTTCTTCGCTGCTGGCGCAGAATCCGTATGTTGAACTGAGCTACCCGTGGCTTAATCTGCAACAGGTTAAGGATCAAAAAATCAAAAGCATCAGACTGGCTTCAGTTAATGATGAGAATATTACAACCGGTGCTCCGATTCTGTTATTTTTTAATGAGTCGGGTATGGTTGTGAAAGAAGAAACTCTGTCTGGTTTCAGAAACGAGAGTGTATATCAATATGATGAAAAAGGGCTGTTAAAAATGGTTATTATCGCTTATGCGGATTACTCAGACACAGTTGATTATTATTTTGATAAAAAAAGCAACACTATGATTTCGCAGTATGTAACCGATGATTCTGAAGGAGTTTTGTCAATATCAGAAGCTCATTATATTTATTCTGTTGGCAACAAACTATTGACGATAAAAAATTTTTCTGGTTCAGCTACATCATTGGCTGGAATAGGGAAAAATGTGCTACAATTGAATTCCACATTAAAATATTCATACAGCGCTGAAAAAGTTATTTCTTCAAACGAAAGTACAACCAATACGTATGTATATGATGCAGCTGGTAATCTGGAAACATTCACTTATACCGATTCTTTGGACGGTAATAGCAAAGAATATAGCTACAGCTACGATCAAAACAGTCGTTTGGTGTTGATTAACCTTGTTGCGAACGGAAAATCCACCAAAACTTTTGTTACCTATGAATTTTATGAATAAGATATTGGTTTCGTTTCTGCTCATTTTACTCACAGGGTTTTGTACGAGTATTCAGGCTCAAAACACCTCTGATAAGCCCGTGAAGATTTATGTACTGAAGATATTTGACGAAATTGGTCCATCTTCGTGGAGAACCACCAAAAACGGATTAAAAGAAGCCCGTGAATTAAATGCCGATATCGTGCTGGTTCACCTGAACACCTATGGGGGTCTGGTCGATGCGGCCGACAGTATCCGTACCGCGTTGCTGAATTTCCCAAAACCGGTCTGGGTCTTTATTGACAACAATGCAGCGTCGGCCGGCGCTTTGATTTCGATTGCCTGCGACAGCATTTATATGCGTAAAGGGGCCAATATCGGTGCTGCTACCGTGGTAACCGAAACACAGGAAGCCGCTCCGGATAAGTACCAGAGCTATATGCGCTCGATGATGCGCAGCACAGCCCAGGCTCAGGGCCGCGACCCGCAAATTGCCGAAGCTATGGTTGACCCCGATGTATACATCGAAGGGATTGTTGATTCTGGTAAAGTACTGACATTCACAACCGAAGAAGCTATTCTGCATGGCTATTGCGACGGACGCGCCGAAAGTATTGAGGAAGTGATTGCTGCCAACGGAATTGAAGACTACGAAATTATTCAGCAGGAACTCACCTGGCTCGACCGCCTGATTAATTTTCTGATCAATCCCATGATCAGCGGTATTCTGATTATGCTGATTATTGGCGGAATTTATTTCGAAATGCAGTCGCCTGGAATCGGCTTTGCACTGCTGGTGGCAGTACTGGCGGCCTTGCTGTATTTTGCACCATTATATCTGGAAGGCCTGGCTCAGCATTGGGAAATCATTCTTTTTATTATTGGAATAGGACTACTGGCAGTCGAAATATTTGTAATACCAGGCTTTGGAATAGCTGGTGTTTCTGGCATTGTGCTGATTGTTAGCGGATTGACTCTTTCTCTGGTAAATAATTCCGGATTATCCATGCCGGATGGCAACTACGGACCGCTGGCAAAATCTTTTGCCATGGTGGTTATTTCTATTTTGCTGGCATTTATTGGCTCATTTTATCTGTCAAGCAGGCTGGTAAAAGTAAAAGTTTCGGGTAGTACACTGGCTTTGAGTGACGAAATGAAATCTTCGGATGGATATTCTGCTTCGGAAAATTCTTATAAAGAACTGATCGGAAAAACCGGAATTGCCACTACTATTTTACGTCCGGCTGGTAAAATACAGATAGACAATGATTTGTATGATGCAACTGCTCAGATTGGGTATATTGAACCGGGCGAAAATGTTAAAGTGGTGGCTTACGAAAACATGCAATTGATCGTTCGGAAATTATAGCCTGTTTTTCGATTTTCATTTCTTTGAATTACTTATCTAAAGTGATGGTATTCAAATTATTAAAATAAAAAAGCAAGCCTGAAAATTGATAAAATGCGCTTTGTTTTGGTTTCCTGGCATCCTTGTTTTTGATTAATTACTCTTGTTTTAACAATGCTTGAATAACTGGCATTGTATCTAGGTTTCTGCATGTTTTATAAATGATATAAGCTGCGCTTCTGCGTAAAAGGTCACAAAACGCCGCAGATTGAATAAGTCGAAAAAAAGTTTCTGATTCCCGATGTATCTTTGTGTCGTGAAAGTTGCGAAAACAAATTTGCTTTTTCACCCCAAATAAGCCCCTCCCAAATCATAACAGATAACGTGAGCCCCGCAAGGGGCTTTTGTTTTATTTAAGAATTCCGATTTTTGATCCGCCGTGGCGGAGTGATTTTTGATTTGGAGATGCAGGCAATGTGTTGACAAACAGCTTGGTGGGTAGATTCGGAATGTCGATTATTATGAATTTCTAATTTATACCTAAATAAAAGAATCATTTTGCAGATCCAGAATTCCGATTTTTTCTACACCCATGAAATCTAAAATCAAAAATCGGAAATCTTATATCAACCGTGCTGCGCCCAGGTACGTACTGCGCTCAATAAATTTCTTTTCAATCAGCTGAAGCACCTGATCGTAACGAATCAAGCCCCAGTCGGGGGCACGCAGAAAGGCCGGCGGAACTTCGCCTGCAAAGCGGTCAATCAATAAGTCCGGCCGCAGCCTTTCGGCAAAGGATACAATAAAATCAACATATTCAGGTAGCTCAAACAGCTGATAGTCTTCCGGGTGAGTTAAATAATCCTTTTCCATGGTTGTGTTTCGCACAATCTGTAGCTGATGTAGCTTCAGCGCGTTCATTGGAAGATCATTCAATATCGAAGCATCGGACAGAATTTCATCGCGGCTTTCGCCAGGAAGACCTATTATATAATGTCCGGTTACAAAAAGTCCATATTCGGCTGCGAGTGCAAATGCTTTTTTTGTGCATTCAAAATCATGACCCCGGTTGATACGCTGAAGTGTTTTGTCGCGCACACTTTCGATTCCGAGCTCAAGCATGACAACTTTTGTTTTGGCTATGCAGGCCAGCAATTCGGCTGTGTCACGATTGAAGCAGTCGGGGCGGGTGCTGACACTGATTCCTGCTACATCTTCAACATCAAGCGCTTCTGTGTACAGATGGCGAAGTTTATCAATATCGGCATACGTATTTGAAAAAGGCTGAAAATACGCCAGGAACTGCTGCGCCCTGCGGTACCTTTTTGCATGAAATTCTATTCCTTCCAGCACCTGCTGCCGTATGCTTTTAAGTGGAGAGCAATACGAAGGATTAAAGGCGCTGTTGTCGCAATAGGTACAACCTCCGGCTCCGGCGCTGCCATCGCGGTTGGGGCAGGTAAATCCCGCATCGACACTGACTTTTTGCAAGCGCCCGCCATAGGTCTGGCGGAGGTAGTCGGAGAGGAGGGTGAAGGTTTTTTTCATTTTATAAGAATGAATTTAGTTGGTCAGAAGCAATCGCCTGGAATAGGTCTGATTGCCTTCGGAAATGTGCAGAAAATACAAACCATCGGTTAGCTCTTCCAGATTCAGAATTTCTTCTTCGTTGGATGAGTGAGTCTCCACAATTTTTCTGCCTGACAAATCAGTGAGGGTGATTTTTCGTTTTGCGCTGTTCGAAAAGGTTAGTCTGACTTGCCCTGTAACCGGATTGGGGAACAACTTCAATGAGTTTTCCGGCGATTGAATGCCGTTACTGCTGCAGCTATACACAGCCGTGATTCTGTCGGAATTAAGCAGTGAATCTTCGAACACAGTCGCTGCTGTGCTGTTGCTTTTCAATTGCCAATCAAGATAGGGAATCAGAAGATCAAACACAATGTCATGTTGTTCTTCGCGGGTTATAGTTGGTTGTGGAGAAGTGAACATTTCGCCGGTTGAACAAATGGTATTTGAATTGGCAAAATAGCAATGTCCGCCACCGGAAATACTGATATTGTATCTGCAGGTTGATGCAAGCGCATTGTACATGGGTATCTGGTTATCGTCCGGTGGTGCAACGCCATCATTTTCACCCATAAATATCATGCTCGGGACAGTTACAGAAGCGGCAGCTGCGATAGCGCTGGGATCGGTTTCAGCAGCAGCAAAGTTTATCATTGTTGTGAGGTTATTGTTGCCTGCTGCCGCCAGAAATGAAGCCCCGCCACCCATGCTGTGACCTGCAATGGCTGTTTTTCCATTGAAATGATTATACAGAAGAAATGAAGAATTTGAAACTGCCTGAACTTTTATTTCTTCATTCAGGAATTTCAGATCGAGTCCGAATGCCTCGTGATCAGAACTCATACTGGTTTCGGTCGTAGGAAAAATCAAAACGTATCCCAATGGAACCAGCGTGTCGGTGAAATTCAAATATGCATCGTTGTCCATCATAAAGCCGTGTCCAAACACAATGACCGGAAACGTACCAGCAGCACAATTTACATTTTGTCCGGCTGTTGCCGACGGGTAGTACATTTCGCACGAAATGGTGCGTGAGCGTGCGGGATCTGTAAAATCAATACTGCTGTATCCAACCTGGTATTGGGCAGTGGCAGTGGTCACAAACAAAATAAACAAGGTGAATACAATTGTTTTCATTGTATGTAGTTTTTACAAATATATGAATTCGGATAAAAAAAAGGAGCTGCAAATTATGCAACTCCTTTTGATAAGCTGGATTAAATATCTATTTTGAAACTCTTTCGAGCCATTTTAGCATGAAGAACATGGTACCCATTGAAATACAGCAGGCCACAACAAATACAGTCCATACCATTGAGATAGGAATTGATTCATACAAAATGGCGCCGATGAACAGCAGTGAATTACCTACTGCAGTTGCGCAAAGCCAAAGACCTTGCATCATGCCCTGATATTTCGGGGGTGCAACTCTTGATACGAATGAAATTCCCAGTGGTGAGATAAACAATTCCGCCACTGTTAAAATAAAATAGGTTCCAAGCAACAGGAATGGTGTAATGCGTTCGGCGTCGGGAAGTCCTCCCATTTGTGTAAGTTCAGCTTTCGCCGGTAAACTCAGTGATCCAATAACCATGAGAACGTAAGCTGAAGCAGCTATGCCCATTCCAATAGCAATTTTCTTTGGTGTTGACGGTTCCTTGCCTCTGGCTCTTAAAGCTGCAAAAACAGCCAAAACAACAGGCGTCAGGAAAACAACAAAGAATGGATTGATTGATTGGAACAATTCTGCTCCCACCAATGTTGTAAAACCAAGGTTGATGTTTATCTGACTAAGGTCGGTGTAGTCTTTTGCAAAGAAGGTTAGGGTTAGTCCATTCTGGTGGAAAGAGAACCAGAAAAAGATAACTACTGCAAATACTGCAAACAAAGCATAAAGACGCTGTTTGATTTCCTTTGGATCCATTTCAGGAATTTTGGAATTGGCGACTTCTTCTTTGGTTTTGGGATTCGGGAATTTCTTTTTATTTGTCAGATAAATCAATAGCGAAATGCCCATAGCGACAATAGCAACACCAAAGGCATAATGGAAGCCCGTAGCAAAAATATTGAGGTATTCCTCCGAAAACAACTTCATGTCTGTTCCGGTGAAACCGACTTTCGAAGCCATGTCAGCAAGCTTTGTAGCACCTTCTGAAGAAATAGTGCCCTCGAGCTGAGCGTGGCAGAGTCCCGGCAGGTCTGAGTTGTATGCGAATCCGTGCGATTCTACCCACCAGTTTCTAACGCTAACAGCAGCAATAGGAGCGAAAATTGCTCCAACATTGATAAACATATAAAACAGTGAAAATCCTGAATCACGCATTTTACCATACTGCTCATTATCGTACATCTGGCCAACAAGTGCCTGAAGATTTCCTTTAAATAGACCATTACCAAATGCGATTACAAACAATCCCGCACAGGTCATTCCCAGAAAAATGGCGAAAGAGCCCTGAGGAACCGGAGTCGGAGTGGGTATGGCAATTAGAAAATATCCAACAGCCATCAATATAAGTCCAACAAGAATGGTCCCTTTGAAATTTTTGGTTTTGTCGGCTATTAAACCTCCAACAAAAGCAAGGATGTAGATAGAAAAATAGAAGATGGAGTAAATAATCCCAGCATTGGTCTCATCTAGCCCGAATTTGGCCATGAGAAACAGTGACAGAATTGCCATCATTGTGTAGAACCCGAATCGTTCGCCCATGTTAGCTAGCGCGGCAGCGAGCAATCCTTTAGGATGATTTTTGAACATATTTGAGAGATTTAGTGATTATTCTTCGACAAAAATAAAACAATTTTTGAAAGAGAATTAAAAGGTAACCCGCATCTGAATTTTTAATTCGGTCTTTGAAGGTCCTTTAATCTCTTCCAGTCCACTGCCAACTACATCCTTATTAACATAATTGGTATGTGCTATTCGGGCCCAGAAATCCAGATGTCTGGTTGCTGTCCATCTGACCAGCAGATACATGCGGCTTCCTTTACTGTACAACCCGGGTATAGAATATCCGTACAGAACATCGTTTTCGTAAGCATATATGCGCTCGTCATAAGTATCGGTATCGAACAGCGCATAACGCGCACTAAAGTCAAGTTTGCTTCCGGGCTTCCGGAAATTGATATCCTGATAAATCAGAAATCCATCTCGCTGCTCGCCATCGCCTTCCTGATAAGTCAGATATTCAGCTCTTGATTTTAATGTGAAGCTTTCTGATATTGGAAACGAGGCATTCACACGGTACGAGCGTTTTAACGTGGGCACCAGAACCGAAACAAATTCCTGAGTCTCGCTCATTTCCTTATTCTCCTGACGGTAGCGGACATAAAATTCAGCACGCTTCGTGGGCCGGTAATTCAGCTGCGCAAGCATTTCAATGCCATTCGACGGGGCGTCAACGCCATAGCGCAGCCATGGAAAAGAAAAAAGATCAACATAACTGTTGAAGCGCCATTTGCGCGAAAATTTCAGTTCATCGCCCAGATACAATCCATGCTCGTTTTTCACAGACGATCCTTCCTGCAACGCGGCGGCATAAATCACATGGTAATCCGGTTCCAGATAACGGTGCAGTACCGAAACAGTAAACAGGCGGTCGGGCGAAAGCATCACTCCGTTTACAAAAGCTTTTCCTCCGTTTTTACTTATTCCGGCTTCGCCGAAAAAGTTGGCGTTTTTTATTATCAGGCTGTAATCAAGTCCGAAATTCAGATTCTGATTGCCCGAAAAATTATAATATTCATACAGCTGATCACCAACTGCAATGGGCTGTCCAAAGCGGGTGTAGTAACCTGTTGCACCCAGACGGAATCTGTTGAAATTGGCCTCTAGTCTGGCTCCGGTGATTAACTCACTGATCTGGTCTTTATCAACAACAGTCGATTGTGTGTTATGAAGCCCCGATTCCTGCAGGCTGGTGATGACAAATTCTTCGGTGTTCATCGAATCCCCAACTTCAACATTGGCATCAAGCATTTTGCGACTTACCCAGCCATAGAGAGAAAATGGTTTGAAATCAATCTGGGCCGCTGCACCACGCATAAATAAATTTTCATCAACCGAACTGTACGGAATAATACCCCGTGCACTTTTTTTAATGGCGGTGGCTTCGGCCGATTTGCCATACGAAAGTCCCGACCACAACGTGAGTCCCTGCCCGAATTGAAGGGTGTAATCGCCAATGGCCAGTGCTTTCAGGGGTCCAATATTTTTTATGAAGAAATGGGCACTGTAAAAATCAAATCCCTGTTTCTGATTGCCACTGAAAAACTCTTCACCAAAATCCTTTTCTGCTGTAACCCCAATACTCAGCATATTGTAATAAGCCAGTTTATATCGGGTGTACAATTTGTAATCGCTTCCCAGATAGCGCGAGTTTGGGCTTTCAGCCAGGGCACTGTCGCTGATGGGCGCATATCCGGCCTGTTCCTGAAGAATATTTGTGTAGCGCACAAACAACGTGCTTTTCGATTGATCCAGAATTTCATTCAGATTCCAGCTTTTACGCTCATTGTCGCCGGCAATTTTTACATACGGTAAAATGGAATAAATGGTTGAAAGATCGAACCCGTCAATACTTTGCAATTCATACAATGAAATTAACGCGCCGTTTTTTTCAATGTGCCGCAACAAATTGTCAATCTGTATATCATTCAGCAGTCCCAAATCCTCCAACTCAGCCCTGTCGGTACGGTTCAGGTTGATGGGGTGCTTTCTGAAATATTTCAGCGTTTCGGTCAGGCTGGAATAATCAATTTCGGCATCGGTGTTTTCAGCAATGTTTTCAATGCGGTCTTCTACAGCATTTTCATTGGTGCTGTCAACAGGTTCCTGCGCAATTACAGCCGTAGCCAGAAAGGACAGAAACAGTACAAAAAATAGTTTCAGACTGCTGTGCATAGTTATTTCCTTTCAAAAGCATAGGAAAGTGTAACGGCAGGTGATATTCCCAGCACCTGATGATACGAAGTGGAAAGATCAATGAACAGATTATTGAACTTCAGACCAGCACCGCCCGACACAATAAATGGTCCGGTCGAAAAGCCGGCCCGTAAACAGAAAGTTTCACCAATCATATAGCGGAATCCGGCTCTCAGCGATGCCGGCTCATACTGCTCTTTTACCACATCGGCCGAAAGAAGCAACACTTTATCGGGACTGTACGTCATGCCAAGACTGATGGATGCTGGAAGCTGCTCGCCTGTGTTTTCATTCAGTTTCACCTGAACCGGGTTGAATAGGGCAGTTCCCAGCGATATTTTATCATTTAACCGGTATTGAAAACCGCCTTCAAATGTGAATGCTGTTGTTGATCCATACATCTCGTCATCGGTGCCTGCATGAATAGCATCAAACTGAAGTCCTACCGAAAAGTCAGGTCCGAATGTCCTGGCAAAGCCAACGCCTGCCTTGGTGATGTTAAACTTCGAGTATCCGAATTGACTCAGATTAAGGCCAACAACCCCTTTTTCCTTTCCCAACGGCATGGCAACAGACAGATAGCGATCCGATAACTCTTTCAGCATAAAGCGCGAGTTATAACCCAATCCGACATAAATATCCTCAAGCGTCGCCCATGAAGCCTGATTATTCATCCCTGCCTGAAATTCATTCAGCGCAACTCCGCTGCCACCCATAGCAGCAACAGAGGCATTGTACGTGTTGTACTGAGCTCTGGCTGCAACAGCAACCAGTATCATGATTGTCAGTGTAAATACTTTTTTCATTCAGGTTGCTTTTAAATTCCGTTGGAATTGAATTACAGCGTCATTGCGCCAATTGGCAGCAAGTATTAATTCGTTTTGAATTTGAACTGTACCTGCTTCAGCTCTTCATTGGCCTGAATCACTTTTTTCTTCAGATTTTCCTTATAGGCAATCATTCTGGTGCTCAATTCCGCATCACCTACAGCCAGTATTTGTCCAGCCAGTATAGCGGCATTCAGTGCACCATTAACACCAACTGTTGCCACGGGAATTCCCGGAGGCATCTGCACAATGGCCAGCAAGGCATCCAATCCTTCAAAGGAACTTTTAATGGGAACACCAATTACGGGTATCGGTGTCATTGAAGCAATTACTCCAGGTAAATGAGCGGCCATGCCGGCTGCAGCAATAATTACTTTTATGCCACGTGTTACTGCTCCTTTGGCAAAAACTTCAACCTGTTC
>CAYSCE010000036.1:0-15206 GCA_964429475.1 uncultured Bacteroidaceae bacterium
GAAGCAGCCTGTATTGTGCAGATCAACACCGACGACAAGGCCGAAAAACTTTTTGAGAATAAAACCTATTACGAAGACGATTTGTTCCGCAAGATCGAAATCATGCGTTCGCCCGTATTCATGCACCGTGTGTTATCGAAATTGCCACTGGATGTGAGTGTTTTTGTAAAAGGAAATATTCTGAATTTTGAATTATATAAGGATTTACCGTTCAACATTGAGTATGAAATGGTGGATTCTTCGTTTTACGGAGTTCCGATTTTGCTTGAAATAAAAGATTCCGGTTTTGCTATTACAGAAATAAACAATGCTTCGGCTGATAAGCAATTCAGATTTCATGAATCGGTTGTATTGCCGCAGGTGAAGTTCATGCTGACACCCCTCAAAGGTGATGCGGCTGCCTTTTTTGCTGCCAACCGTGGCAAGCAGTTTATTATGAACTTTAACAATATGGAGGAGCTCACCACTCGCTATGCACAACAGGTAGTGATTGAGGTGGTGAATGATGTGGCCAAAACAATCCGCATCAGCCTCAAGGATTCTCATCCGTTGAAGGCAGCCGACATTGTAAACCGTATTGCACAGGAATTTGCCGATTTTGAAGTGGAGTATCAGAAAAACAGTTCCAACAGCATTCTCGATTTCATTGATACCCAGCTGGGATTGGTGGAAGAAAACCTTGATCAGAGTAAAGACTCATTAAAGCAAAGCGCCCCTGCCGAGATTGATTCAAGTCTTGACCGCACTGCGCTTCAGTCGCGTATATTTGAGCTGGACAATCTTCTGGCATCGAATGCTTCGGAATTGGAAGCGCTGGACAAGTTTTACAATATGTTTTCGTCGGGCAAAACCGATGTTATTTCATTGTTGCCTGTCATCAGCGGCGTTGAATCGCAGGTGTATCTGGCTCCCTATCTGCAATCATTAAAGGATCTCGAAATCCGTAAACAGGAATTGCTGGTACGTGTGAAGGAGAATTCAACGGCCATTGAAAGCATCAATTCTCAGATTGACTTTCAGAAAAAAGTGATCCGTGAAAGCACTGCCGGATTGCTGAATAAATACAGAAGACTGAATCAGCGGTATATTGCCGAAAAGAACAATATTTTACGTATTCTGGGCAAACCAGCAGTAGGCGGCATGGATCAGCAAAACCGCATTGAACGCTATTATTCGGTGAATGAAAAGTTTTATAATCAGCTTATAGAAAAGAAAATCGAGTACAGCATTGCGCAGGCAGGTTTTGTAAGCAAGCTGATTGTGTTGCAACCCGCGCAGGCCAATTTTTCACCCGTTTCGCCCAATCGCAAGCTGATCTGGATTGGTGCCATTGCCTTTGCTTTGATCATAAGTTTTGCCTTTATCATTCTTCGGTATGTATTGTACAACGAAGTTGTGTCGTTGCGTGATGTGAAAAAACTGACTACAGTTCCGGTGCTGGGTGTTATCCCAAAATATAAAAGCCATATTCCTGTCAGCCAGCTGATTGTTGATTCAAGGCCGAGATCGTTGCTGGCGGAGGCCTTGCGTGCTATCCGTACCAATCTTCAGTTCATTAAGAATATTTCGCAATCGAAGGTGATTGCTATTTCCAGTACTGTTTCGGGCGAAGGCAAGACCTTTGTTGCCATCAATTTTGCGGGGGTGCTGGCGTTCAACGATAAAAAAGTAATTGTACTGGATTTCGATTTGCGTAAGCCAAAAATCCATACAGGGTTCAACACCGACAATGAAAAAGGTATTTCATCGATATTGCTGAAACTGCATACAGCAGATGAATGTATCAAGCACAGTAATATTCCATTTCTTGATTTCATTACGGCTGGTCCCACACCGTTAAATCCTTCGGAGTTGATTCTGACCAATGAAACAGATGAACTGATTGCCTATCTGAAAACAAAATACGATTACGTGATTCTGGATACACCGCCAATTGGTCTGGTGAGCGATGCCATGAAACCGTTGCAGTATGCCGATTACCCGATTTACGTTATTCGTGCCAACTACTCAAAAAGATCATACATATATAATATTGAGAAGTTGTATCATGAGAACAATCTTCGCTTCATGAGCATCATTCTGAATAATGTGGATCCGGAGATAACCGGTGCCGGTAGTTCGCAGGGCTTTGCCTACGGTTATGGTTATGGATACGGTTACAACAAATCAAAGCACGGATATTACGACGCAGAGGATTCGGTGCAAAAAACCAGAATTCAGCGTTTGAAAGATAAGTTCAGGAGAAGATAAAATGGAATGCTCTACGTTTGAAATTGCGGGTCTGATATTGATAAAGCCAAAAGTATTCTCCGATAACAGAGGAAGCTTTCTGGAAACCTTTCACATTGACAAGTATCGCGAAATCGGGATTGATAAAGCTTTTGTACAGGATAATGAGAGCGTTTCGTCGGCCATGGTGCTGCGCGGTTTGCATTTTCAGTGTCCGCCGTTTGCACAGGGAAAACTAATCAGGGTAATCAGTGGTAGCATTTATGATGTTGCGGTTGATATCCGGAAAAATTCACCGACATACGGGCGTTGGCATGCTGAAATATTGACCGGTGAAAACAGACACCAGTTCTGGATTCCGGAAGGTTTTGCCCATGGTTTTCTGGCACTCGAAGATCAGACAATTGTCAATTATAAATGCACTTCGGTTTATCAGGCTGGATCGGAGGCAACGTTGTTGTGGAATGATCCTGATATTGGAATACACTGGCCCGGGACGCCGGTTGAAATAAGTCCCAAAGATTTAGGGGGTGAATCTTTTAGTCATTTTTGTTCACCTTTTGACAGCATCTGCTTATGAATTGGATTGAAATTGTAGTTGTTATATTATCATTTTTCGCTTTTTCGCTTGTCATAAACGGATTGTTTCTGAAATTTTCGGACAATCTCGGACTACGATCTGCCAAAATTTCGGGAACCCGCTGGACATCGGCACAGAAGCCCTCTTTTGGCGGAATTACGTTTTATATTTTATTTCTGATTTCAGTGATTGCGTATTCCATGATCGATCCTTTTGCGAGCCTGGGGCGTAATATTGAATTCCTTGGTTTGATGCTGGCTGTATCCATTGCTTTTGTAGCAGGACTTTTTGACGATGCTTTCAACACCAGACCATTAATCAAACTGGCCTTGCAGATACTTGCAGCTGCGGTACTTGTTTTCTCAGGCACATACATTCAGATCAGTGGAAATCAGATTGCTGATGTTGCGCTGACTTTTGTTTGGGTAATTGGCATTATGAATTCAATCAATCTGCTTGATAACATGGATGCGATTTCGTCGTCGGTGGTGGTATTTATTCTGTCCTGTTTTCTTGTTATTATGCAACTCAACGGCATTGAAGATGGCCCGTATCTGTTTATTTCGTTTGGATTGATTGCAGCCATTGGTGGTTTTTTGTTTTTCAACTGGCATCCTTCAAAGCTGTTTATGGGCGATACCGGCAGTATGTTTCTGGGCTCTGTTGTTGCTTTTCTGGGGATTAAATATGGCTGGAACCTTGAAATGAATTCGGTCGAGCCTGCTGCCTGGCAAAGACTGATTGTTGTTTTAGTCATTTTTATTTTACCAATCACCGATACAACCACGGTTTTCATTAAACGAATTTTGGCGGGACGTTCGCCATTTATTGGCGGCAAGGATCACACTTCGCATCATTTATCGTATCTGGGTTTAAATGAAAGATCCGTAGCGGTAATTTATTGTGTCATTGGTCTTATTACCGTTCTGGCAACCGTAAAATTATTACCTTTGTTCGGTCATTGGAACGGATTTATTACACTGGGGTATGTCACTTTTATTTCTGTTGTTTTTCTGGGCCTTTTTTATATTGCCCATTTAAACAGAGACAAAGAATAATCATTCAGTTTTTCAGTTCTTCCGATGTTGCTCGTGCATGATTTCCATGCATGATTTTGTGTGTTTAAAATTGTTGCTATATGTTTGTCAGAAAGTGGGCTCTTTTTACAATTATAATTTTGCTGGTGGCTGTTTCGGTCTCTCAGGCCTTTATGTTTTACTCGATGAACCAGACCGAAAAAAGTGCTGATGAAAAATACTTTGATCTGAGTAGACAAACAGTAAAGGTTTTTCAGCCATATATTCCGGAAAACCTGACTTTTTGCGGCGAAAAAGTTCCGGTTGATAATCTGATTGTTCGCGAACGTCTTGAACGCGAAATTATGGCCAATATGTACTGGCATTCTCATACTATTTTATTACTGAAGCGCTCGGGCCGCTTTTTCCCTTTGATTGAGCCATTGTTAAAGGAAAACGGAGTTCACGATGATATTAAATATCTGGCCATGTGCGAAAGCGAACTCACCAATGCCGTTTCGCCGGCCGGAGCTGCCGGTTTCTGGCAATTCCTGAAAAAAACAGGGCTTGAATATGGTCTCGAAATTACTGCAGAAGTAGATGAACGAAACAATCTGAAAAAATCGACGGTTGCTGCATGCAAATACATTAAAACATCGGTGAGTTCTTTTAATTCCTACGCCATGGCGGCTGCTTCGTATAATATGGGCAACGGCGGATTGAGAGCTAAAAGCAACGAACAAAAGATTACGGACTATTATCAGCTTTATCTGAACGAGGAAACATCGCGCTATGTGTACAGAATACTGGCTCTGAAACTCATTTATGAGAATCCTCTCACTTATGGTTATTTTATCCGCAATAAGGATATTTATCAGCCTGTAGATGTAAAATACATCACTGTGTCGGAGTCAATTCCCGATCTGGCTGTATGGGCAACACAGCAAAAAATATCTTATCTCGAGCTGAGGTATCTCAATCCATGGCTCATCAGCAACAAGCTTACAATATTGCCTGGTAAAAGCTACGAAATTGCTTTACCGGTTTCGATGAGTTATAAGGAAAGCCTTGGTTCAATTAAGAACCCCAATATCATTTTCAACGATTCTGTCAAAGTTGAGTAAGGATGAATAAAGTGGCCGAAGAATTAAATTCCACAGAATGGATGGAGGTGGTTGGGGCGCGCGAGCACAACCTGAAAGATGTTTCCATTAAAATTCCGCGCGACAGTCTGGTTGTCATTACAGGGCTGAGCGGCAGTGGAAAATCGTCGCTGGCATTCGATACTGTTTTTGCTGAAGGTCAGCGCCGGTATATGGATACATTTTCGGCTTATGCCCGGCAATTTATCGGCGATTTCACACGCCCCGATGTAGACAGAATCACGGGCTTGTCGCCTGTTATTTCAATCGATCAGAAGACTTCGGGCCGCAATCCCAGGTCGACAGTTGGAACCATTACCGAAATTTACGATTACCTGCGACTGCTGTATGCACGCGCATCGACAGCCTATTCCATGCATTCGGGCAAACCCATGGTGCACTATTCCGATTCGCAGATACTTGAATTAATCATCTCGCGCTATAAAAACAAGCAGGTTGCGCTGCTGGCTCCGCTGGTAAAAGCCCGCAAAGGACATTACCGCGAATTGTTTGAACAATACAGGAAACTCGGATTTGTATTTTTCAGAATCGATGGTCAGATCATCGAAGCCACGCAGGGCATGCAAATCGACCGCTATAAAATTCATGACATTGAATTGGTGATCGACCGAATTGAAATGGATGCTAAAAGCGAGAAACGGCTGAGCAACGCATTGAATCTGGCTATGCGATATGGTAAAGGGGTTGTGGCTGTTCATGATATGACCGATCAATCCATCTCTTTTTTCAGCCGCAAACTCATGTGCGAGGAAACCGGTCAGTCGTACGATTTGCCTGAGCCCAATTCATTTTCCTTCAATAGTCCTTATGGCGCCTGCCCGCATTGTAAAGGACTCGGTACGGTTTCCGAAGTCGATATGGATAAAATTATTCCCGACAAACGTGTCATCCTGCGCAAAGGCGGCATTGCACCACTTGGGGAATATAAAAACAACTGGGTATTCAAGCAGGTAGAGCTGATTTGCAAAAAATTCGGAAATACACTAGACGACGAAGTAGGCGATCTGAGCGACGATGCGTTGAATGCCATTCTGTATGGTTCAAACGAAATGCTTACGCTGACCAATGAATACCTGGGCGTTACCAGCAATTACAACCTGTCTTTTGATGGCATCATTAATATGCTGGTCAACCGGCAGGACGATGACATAAACATGCCTTTGAAGCGCTGGGCCGAATCGTTTATGAATCTGATTCCCTGCCCTGAGTGTAACGGGGCGCGTCTGAAAAGGGAATCGCTGTATTTCAGAATTGATGGAAAAAATATTGCTGAAATCTCGGAGTTTGAGATCGATTATTTAAATGAATGGATCAGTCAGTTGCCAACGCGTCTCGATAAGCGAACACTGGCAATAGCGCAGGAAGTGCTTCGTGAATTATCATCACGTATTGGCTTTCTTGCCGAGGTGGGCTTGCAGTATTTATCACTTGGCAGACCAGCGGGATCGCTGTCGGGAGGTGAATCGCAGCGAATAAGGCTTGCCTCTCAGATAGGATCGAAACTTACAGGCGTTTTATATATTCTGGATGAGCCCAGTATCGGGTTACACCAGAGCGATAACCGCAAACTCATTGAAAGCATTAAGCGTCTGCGCGACGGTGGCAATTCGTTGATTGTGGTAGAGCACGACGAAGAAATGATACGATCGGCTGATTTTGTCATCGACATGGGACCCGGAGCCGGACGCAAGGGTGGCTATATAACCTGTTCCGGCACACCGGCCGAATTGGCAGGGTTTAATTCTCTTACCTGCGATTATCTGAATGGGAAAAAAATGATTCCGATTCCGGTTGAACGGCGTAAACCCGATCAGCGGGCAATTATACTCAAAGGCGCATCGGGACACAATCTTAAGCCGCAGGATGTTTCTTTTCCTCTGGGACTTTTTATTTGTATAACCGGTGTATCTGGCAGCGGTAAAAGTACATTGGTCAATGACACCTTATTTCCGATTCTGAGCAATAAACTATACCGGAGCACTTTGAGGCCGCTGCAATTTGAGTCAGTGAGCGGGCTGGAGAATATTGACAAGGTTATTGAAATAGATCAGGCACCCATCGGCAAGACACCCCGGAGCAATCCGGCTACATATACAGGCTTGTTTGATGAAATCAGAAAACTGTTTACCATGCTGCCCGAATCGAAGGCGCGCGGATACAAACCCGGACGTTTTTCGTTCAATGTAGCCGGCGGACGATGTGAGACCTGCAAGGGCGCCGGAGTAAAAGCGATTGAAATGAATTTTCTGCCCGATGTATTTGTTCAGTGCGACGATTGCGGAGGCAGGCGATATAATCGCGAAACGCTGGAAGTGCGTTTTAAGGGAAAAAGCATCAACGACGTTCTGAATCTCACCATCAATCAGGCTGCTGAGTTTTTCGAGAACCAGCCGGTTATTCTTCCATATCTGACAACTTTACAGAAAGTCGGTCTCGGATATATTAAACTGGGGCAAAGTTCAACAACCCTGTCGGGGGGCGAAGCCCAGCGTATTAAACTGTCGTCTGAACTGACACGTAAGGACACCGGCAAAACATTGTATATTCTGGACGAACCCACCACCGGTTTGCATTTTGAAGATGTCCGTGTTTTGCTCGAAGTGCTGAACACGCTTGTAAAACGCGGCAATACGGTTATTGTTATTGAGCACCATCTCGATGTGATTGCATTTGCAGACCATATCATCGATCTGGGGCCGGGCGGAGGCAAGAACGGTGGCAGGATTGTTGCGACCGGCACACCTGAAGAAGTGGCCCGGGTTAATGAAAGTCTTACCGGGCAGTTTTTACAAAAACACCTGGCTGAAAAAATCGGAAATTAATTGAGAAAATACTGAAGCATTATGATGAACGAGAAAAACGGGTTTGAACACCTGAATGACGATGAAAAAATCCGCAGAGCACTGGAACCGAAAAACTGGCACGAAGTAAAAACGCATGATTCGTGGCAGATTTTTAAAATCATGTCTGAATTTGTTGAAGGTTTTGAAACTTTATCTGCCATTGGTCCCTGTGTGACTATTTTTGGCTCTGCACGTACCCTGACAGACGATCCGTATTATAAACTGGCTGTTGACATTGCCTACAAACTTTGCAAGGCCGGTTATGGTGTTATCACCGGTGGTGGCCCCGGGATTATGGAAGCCGGGAACCTTGGTGCCAAAAAAGCCGGTGGTAAATCGGTTGGTTTGAATATTGAGTTGCCTTTTGAACAGGAAGGAAATGAATATATCGATAAGGATAAAATGTTGAATTTTAAATATTTCTTTGTACGAAAAGTTATGTTTATGAAATATAGTCAGGGCTTTATCGTGCTTCCCGGCGGTTTTGGAACCTGCGATGAAATGTTTGAAGCTTTGACACTGATACAGACAAAAAAAATTGCCCATTTCCCTATTGTTCTTGTAGGACGTGAATACTGGACCGACCTGGACAAATGGTTTCGCGAATCCATGCTGAAATTCGGAAACATTTCTGAAAAAGACCTTGAGCTGTATGAATTTGCCGAAACTCCTGAAGAAGCCGTTGCCGTCATCGAAAATTATTACAAGAAATACAATCTGACCCCGAATTTCTGATGAGAGCAGAACTTCCATTACATTTTCTGACAGGATTGGACGGGCAGAAGTCGCACATTACAGTGAACGGAATTATTAATGGCAAAGAAGCCAGGCTGATTATTGACTCCGGTGCTTCGAACAGTGTGCTGGATGTTTCTCTGGCAGATCATTTCGGGTTGGTGCCCGATCATGCTTATCAGAAGGAATCGGCTGTTGGTCTCGGATCGGATTCAATTGACAGTTCTTTGTCGCGGGCTGCGGTTTTTGAACTCGGAGCCTTTCGCATCATGCGATTTCCATTTGTGTTGCTCGATCTGAGTATCATCAACAACACATTCCGAAAAACCGGCAGTGGCCATATCGATGGAATCATCGGCACCGATTTGCTGCTGGCAGGTCATGCATGCATTGATTACAAGAGAGCCTCCATCACATTTTCGGGCAGTAGTCGGGCATTGCAAAAATTTTTCCGACACCCTTTTGCAAAAGAGTCATGTGATTGATAATTAACAGAATACATCTTTCTGAAATTATTTTAGGTAAAAATGGTTGATAATTCAATCGCTTATTCTATCTTTGCACCCTCAAAATTTTGACGTAAAGTCTATAAAACTGTTTGATATGCAACTAAAAGGAACGATCAGGCTTTTTGCTGTTGTTTTTATTCTGGTAAGCTTGTATTCCCTGTCTTTCACGTATTGTACACGGCAGGTTGAAAAAGATGCAAGGAATTATGCAAACAGCGAAGCCGCCCATCAGCTGGCCAAGCAAATGTCGAACGGGGATGCCAATCTCGAAAGTGTCCTGTTTGATTCAATTTCCGATGCCTGGGAAAACCGGTATCTCGATTCAATGTCGAATGAAGATATTTATAACCTGCTGGTGAAGAAATTTACGTACAGGGATTGTAAGGAAAGAGAATTGAATCTTGGTCTTGACCTCAGGGGTGGTATGAATGTCACGCTTGAGATTTCGGAAGCTGATATTATCATCGCTTTAGCCGAGAAACGTCCGGATCCGGTCTTTAAAAAGGCGATTGAAAACGCGAAAAAAAATCAGGAGAACTCACAGGAAAACTTTGTTACCCTGTTTGTTAAAGCCGTAAACGAATTAGATCCAAACCGTGATTTATACACCTTTTTCGATCAGAATCCTGATCTGAAGGATAAGATTACGCTTAGCTCAACCGATGATGAGGTTATCAATTTCCTGGATGGCGAAATGACTGCGGCCAGAAAGCGCACATTCCTTGTGTTGCGTAAACGTATTGACAAATTTGGCGTTACACAGCCCAATATTCAGCAAATTGGCAACAGTGGCCGTATTCAGATTGAACTCCCGGGTGTAAAAGACCCGACCCGTGTAAGAAAAATTCTGCAGGGAACTGCAAAACTTGAATTCTGGGAAACACACAATTTTGCTCAGATTTCTCCGCTGATCGAAAAAGCTGATAAAGTTGTTTATGACAGGCTGACTAAAGCCGAAACTATCGAAAAAGACACAGTAGTTGCCGATTCAAACAAAACCCAGCCTGTAGCTGATGCCAAGGCTGCCACAGCCAAGCCGGCTCAGACAAAACCGGCTGCGGATGTGAAACCGGTGCAGACAAAACCGGCTATAGCAACCAGCAACAAAGCCGTTCCGGCCCGCCCGCTGGCATCGCTGATCAGCTTTAACTTCTTTGAAGGTTCAAATTATCCTGGCAACGGTCCGATCATTGGCTCGGTACATATTAAAGATACTGCTGCAGTTAATGCATATCTGAGAATAGCTGTTGAAGAAGGAGTCTTTTCCGGAATCAAAGTAAAATTTGCCTGGGGTGCCAAACCCGAGGAAGACGAGAATAAGGTATCGACCGACCGTTTCCAGTTGTATGCACTTAATATAGATACCAAAGAAGACGGAAAAGCAGATCTGGAAGGTGATAAAGTTACCGACGCCATGCAGGATGTTGACCAGAATGGTAAAATTGAGGTCACCATGAGCATGAACAGCGAAGGGGCAAAAATCTGGAAAGATATGACCCGCCGCAACATTGGAAAAGCCATTGCCATTGTACTGGATAATGTTGTTTACTCAGCTCCGAATGTTCAGACCGAAATTCCGAACGGCCGTTCATCGATTTCCGGAAACTTTACCGTTCAGGAAGGACAAGACCTTGCCAACGTGCTGAAATCAGGTAAATTGCCTGCTCCGGCACGTATTGTTGAAGAAGCTGTTGTCGGACCTTCACTTGGAACTGAGTCCATCAATGCCGGTATGCTGTCATTCCTCATCTCTTTCCTTTTGGTGCTGGCCTACATGATATTCTTCTATAACAAAGCTGGTATCGCTGCCAACATTGCTCTTGCTGTTAACGTCCTGTTCATTTTTGGTGCACTGGCTTCGATGGGTGCCGTACTTACATTACCTGGTATTGCCGGTATTGTGCTATCCATTGGTATGGCGGTTGATGCCAACGTGCTTATTTACGAACGTGTTAAGGAAGAACTCAGAGCCGGTAAAGGTCTGCGGCTTGCCATTGATGATGGTTATAAAAACGCTTTGAGTGCTATTGTCGACGGTAACGTTACCACATTGCTGACTGGTTTTATCCTTTTGTGGTTCGGTTCAGGCCCGGTTCAGGGTTTTGCCACCACGCTTATTATTGGTATTTTCACCACACTTTTCACTGCTCTGTTTATTTCCCGTCTGGTGTTTATGCGCTGGCTCGATCGGGGCAAAAACATTTCATTCAGCATTAAAATCACTGAAAACTTCCTGTCCAATACCAAGTTTGATTTTATCAGAACGGCGAAATTTGCTTATATTTTCTCAGGATTGATTTTTATTGGCGGAATTATTTCACTTACCACACGTGGCGATGATGCTATGAGCTGGGGTGTTGATTTCACCGGAGGACGTACATACACCGTTCGTTTCGACAACGATGTGAAAGTGGATGATATCCGGAGTGCTTTGTTTAAAACAATGGGCGAAACGCCGGATGTGAAAACTTTCGGATCGAACAACCAGATCAAAATCACGACCAAGTACATGATCAATGATGACAAGGCCGATTCGCTTGTTGCACAGAAAGTGTATGAATCCGTTAAAGGTTTTTATAAAACACCAATGTCGGTGAAGGATTTCACCTCGGACAGCAAAAACAAAGTGCTTGGTATTCTGAGTAGTCAGAAAGTGGGACCCACCATTGCCGACGACATTAAGACATCATCGTTGTATGCTCTTATAATAGCGCTGATTGTGATATTTATATATGTTGCTATCCGCTTTAAAAACTGGCAGTTTGGACTCGGAGGTATTCTTGCACTTTTCCACGATGTCATGTTTACAATATTTATGTTCTCGTGGTTCCATGGCATATTACCATTTACACTCGACGTAGACCAGACCTTTATTGCTGCCTTGCTTACCATCATCGGTTATTCGATCAACGATACCGTGGTTATTTTTGACCGTATCCGCGAGTACCGGACATTATATCCAACCCGCGACATGAGATGGACAATCAACGGAGCTCTTAACTCAACTCTCGGTCGTACCATCAATACAGCAGGATCGGTATTCGTTGTATTGATTGCCATCTTTATTCTGGGTGGAGAAGTAATCCGCGGATTCAGCTTTGCCATGTTGGTTGGTTGTATTTCCGGTACCTATTCAACGTTGTATATTGCAACGCCGGTTGCCTATGAGCTGATTAAACGCAAGAAGAAAAAAGCATAAAAATTTATTCAGAGAATAGCCAAAAGAAATTTTGGCTATTTTTTTGACTTTCAGCTTTTTAAGCATTGCTTTTTAATCTTTTTGAACAGAAAAATAAAAATTAATCGGTAAAATGGAATCCGATTAACAATATTTGTTTAATTTAGCATCATCAAAAGGTGTCGCTTAATTAATCAGCATCTCCGTATGAAAAACAGGTTCATCATTTTTATGGCAGTTTTGACCATGGTTACCGTGGGTTCAATTAAAACTGTTGTCGCACAAAAAAACTTTACAGCTGAAGCCGATGCAAAATTCGCCCTCAACATGTATTATGATGCGATAGAATTATACAAAAAAGCTTACACAAGAGTTGATAATAAATTGGAAAAAAACCGGATTCTGTATCAGATCGGGTATTCCTGTTTTCTTATCAACGATATGAAAAACGCGGGCACCAACCTGAAGCGTGTTATCAGAGCCAATTATCCTGAAGCCAACGCATATTACATGTATGCCGAAGCCTTAAAAATTCAGGCTAAGTATGAAGAAGCACTCGTGGCCTTCGAAGATTTTAAAGCCAAATACCCTGACGACAAGCGTGCTGCCATCGGTATTGAATCTTGTAAAAAGTCGAAAGACTGGATTGATGTACCCAGTCGTTACACAGTTGAACCTGATAAGAAAATCAATTCACGCAATGCTGATTTCAGCCCGGCGTATTTCGACAAAAAATACAAGGCGCTTGTTTTTACCACTTCACGCGAAGAAGTCTATGGCCGTGGCGAAGATAACTGGACAGGCCTGCCATTTACCGATTTATTTGTGACTTCTCAGGATAAAAAAGGCAATTTCAGCACTCCTGTTCCACTCGATGAAGAAGGTATTGTAAACTCAGAAAACAACGAGGGCTCATGTACCTTTAACTCAAAGTTCAGCACCATGTATTTCACCCGTTGCCGCAAGGAAAGGAAGCGCATTCTGGGTTGCGAAATTTATATGACCGAAAAGAAAGGTAAAAGCTGGTCGGAACCCGAATTGATTCCGATTGCACCGGCCGATTCATTTACAGTGGGACATCCGACTTTGTCCGATGATGAACTGACCATGTATTTCGCCTCAAATATGCCCAACGGACAGGGTGGACGCGATATCTGGATGATTACGCGACCCAAGAAAAACAAGCCGTTTGAAAAACCGGTCAACCTGGGCAGTGTCATTAATACTGGAGGTGATGAAATGTATCCAACCCTGCGCGAAGTAGGTGGAAAAACCTATTTGTATTTTGCTTCAAACGGTCATCTGGGCATGGGTGGTCTCGACATTTTCAAAGCAGAACGGGTGGATGGCGTATGGCAGGAGCCTGTGAATATGAAATCGCCGCTGAATTCCAATGGTGACGATTTCGCTATCATTTTCAATGACGACGCAAAAATGCTCAAAGAAGCCGATGCCAAGGAAATGGGCTGGTTTACTACCAACCGCAAAGGTGGCCGCGGCAACGATGACCTCTGGAAATTTAAACTCCCGCCGGTGTTGTTTACCCTGGCCGGTATTGTACGCGACGACAGCACCAAAGCAGTCATTAAAGGCGCTGAAGTGAAAATCGAAGGCTCGAATGGAACCATTTATACCGACTCGACTACTGAAACCGGAGCATACTACTTCGACAATATTCAGATTGTTGAAAATACAACCTATACCATGGTGGTTACAAAACCAAAATATTGGACCGAACGTGGAAAAGAAACAACTGTAGGACTTGAAACCAGCAAAGATCTTGTTCATGATTTTAATCTGGTTCCGATTCCTGTAATACCGATTGTGCTTCCTGATATTCTATATGCTTTTGACAGATGGGAACTACAGCAGCAGTATGAGGATAGTCTGGATGGACTTGTGAAAACGATGAAAGACAATCCGAATTTTGTGATTGAACTTGGTTCACATACAGATATTCGCGGTGAGGATGTTTATAATGATACACTTTCATATAAGCGTGCAAGAAGTTGTGTTGAATATATTATCAAGCAGGGTATTGAAGGTGATCGTATCAGCCCCAAAGGTTATGGCGAAAGAGTACCCCGCATTCTTGAAAAAGACAAACGTGTTCCAAGCCCGGCCAAGAAAGACACCGTTTACACATTTAAGAAAGGCACTGTGCTTACCGAAGAGTATATAAACGGTCTGAAAACGAAGGATGAACAGGAAGCAGCACATCAGCTAAACCGACGTACAACCTTCCAGATTGTGAGAGAGGATTATGTTCCTAAAGCCAATACAAATACACCTGTAAATCCCGAAATTCAGATCATCAATGATGAAAATGATGAAGATGGAAGTGATGCTGACACTACTTCCGGAGACGTAACACCTGAAGTAACGCCCAAAACCGGTACAGGCAATCCAACTCCCGGCGTTGGAACAGGGACTGGTACAACCAAGCCTGCAACGGGCACCGGCAACAACAAGCAGCCAACCACTGGCACCGGCACAACAAAACCGGCAACCGGTACAACCAAGCCTGCAACGGGAACTACCACTAAGCCTGCAACGGGAACTACTACCAAGCCGGCTACAGGAACAGGTACGGGCACGACTCCAAAACCCACCACCACAACCCCGACAGGAGGAAGCGGTGGCAACTGATCGGACTATATCATTCCAACCTGACTGTTGCATCTTTCGCTGCCACAGATTACATTAGCTTTGCAAACAAACTCTATAAGGCATTCTCTTTTACCGGAGAATGCTTTTCAATTTGATGGAAATGAACGACGATAAATATTTGAAGCGCGGTGTTTCTTCGGGAAAAGAAGAAGTGCATGCTGCTGCCGGAAAACTGGGACACGGAAGCTTTGAGCGTGCCTTTTGCCGTGCCGATGCCGACCCTTTTGATCCCGAACGCCTGATTGTGCTTCATGCCGACGGTGCAGGAACCAAAAGCGCGCTG